>JASFIY010000099.1:0-6643 GCA_050122415.1 Desulfobacteraceae bacterium | reverse complement strand
CTTTTGTAAGCGGCCGGGTCATCGACCTGTCGTATACGGCGGCCAAGGAAATCGGGATGATCGGCCCGGGCACGGCCCCGGTGGAGGTGGTGGCCCTGGGAGCGCCCGCCGCCGGGCCCGGGGCGCAGGCCCACGGCTACCGGCCGATCGACTACCGGTCCGGGAACTTCACCTTCCAGGTGGGGGCCTTTCGGGACCCGCAAAACGCGGAGCGCCAGCGCCGGGAACTGCTGAAGAGCTTCGCCGACGCCCATGTCCAGGTCTACCAGAGCCCCGCCCACGGGGAACTGCACGGGGTCCGGGTGGGGCGCTTTGAAAATCTCGACCAGGCCGAAGCCCACCGCCAGCGCCTGGCGCGCAACGGGTTTCCCGACGCCTTCATCGTGGCCGAATAGCGCAGAGGGGGCATGCCAGCCAACGTAGTGTTTGTGGACCGCGACGGGGTCATCAACCGCGACGCGCCCGATTACATCCTGTCCTGGGCGCAGTTCGAATTTTTGCCCGGAAGCCTCCGGGCGCTGGCCCGGCTCAAA
Organism: Desulfobacteraceae bacterium; assembly: GCA_050122415.1. Classification (GTDB taxonomy): domain Bacteria; phylum Desulfobacterota; class Desulfobacteria; order Desulfobacterales; family JAABRJ01; genus JAABRJ01. Next base: position 6,110 of record JASFIY010000099.1, on the reverse strand, counting down.
TCCGCGGGCTTCACCACCATCGTCGTCACCAACCAATCGGCCGTTGGGCGCGGGATGATCGCGCCGGCCACGCTCGAGGACCTCCACGCCCGCATGTGCGCCGCCGTCCGCAAGGCCGGCGGCGAAATCCGGGATGTCTTTTACTGCCCCCATCACCCGGAAAGAAACTGCGCCTGCCGCAAGCCGCGCCCCGGCCTGATTCTGGCGGCGCGGCAACGCCACGCCATCGACCTCACCCGGGCCTGTCTGGTGGGCGACAGTGCCAGGGACATCGCCGCGGCGCGCGCCGCCGGGGTCGGTCTGGCCGTCCTGGTGCGCACGGGAAACGGCGCGGCGGCCGAAAAGGCCTTATCCGGCCGGCGGGGCTACCCGGAGCACGTGGCCGCCGACCTCGCCGCGGCCGTGGATTGGATCATTGCCCATGCCCCCCATCACGCCCCCTGAGGCGGCCAGCCTGGACGGCCACCTGGAGCGAATCACCTACCACAACCCCGAAAACCACTATACCGTGGCCAGGGTCCAGGCCGACCGGCAGCCGCGCCCGATCACGGCGGTCGGCTATCTGCCCGGCGTCTGCCCCGGTCAGGACCTGCGCCTCAAGGGCCGGTGGGAAACCCATCCCCGTTTCGGCCAGCAGTTCAAAATAGAGGCCTTTGAGATCGTACTGCCGGCCACCGTGGCCGGCATCCGCCACTACCTGGAATCCGGCGTGGTCAAAGGCATCGGCCCCAAAACCGCCCGGCGGCTGGTGGCCCATTTTCAGGCCCAGACCCTGGAGGTGATCGAAAAGGCCCCCGAACGGCTCTGCGAGGCCGCGGGCATCGGCCCCAGGACCGCCCGGCGGATCGCCGAGACCTGGCGGGCCCATCACGCCGCCCGCAGCCTGATGCAGTTTCTGCAGGAAAACGGGCTCAAGCTCTCCTATGCCGGGCGGCTGCTCCAGGCCTATGGCGCCGAGGCCGCAACGATCCTGCGGGAAACCCCTTTCCGGGTGGCCCGCGAGCTTCCCGGGATCGGCTTTCCCATCGCCGACGCGATTTCCCAAAACCTCGGCCGGCCGCCCGATGCGCCCGAACGGCTGCGGGCCTGCATCCACCACCTGCTGGAACAACAGACCAGCGCCGGCCATCTGTTCATGCCGCGGGTCGATCTCTTGGAGCGCTGCCAGGCGGCCTTCGGCATCCCGCCGCAAGCGGCGGCCGGGGCCCTGGTTGAGATGGCGGTCCAAAAAGCGGTGGTGATCGAAGAGGATGCCGCAGCCGGGGGGGAATGCCCGGTTTACCTGGATCATCTGCACAGGGCGGAAACCGACCTAGCGCGGCGCCTGACCGCCCGGCTGAGCCTGCCCGCACCGCCCCTGCACCTGGCCCCGGAGCGGGTGACCGCGGCGGTCCTCAAGAAACTGGCCATCAAGCTTTCCGACGAGCAGACAGATGTTCTGACCGCCGTTCTCGCCCAGCGCGCCGCCATCATCACCGGCGGCCCGGGAACCGGCAAGACCACCCTGATCCGCTCCCTGACGGCCGTCATGGAAGCGCTCGGCAAACGGTTCCTGCTGGCCGCCCCCACCGGGCGCGCCGCGCGGCGCCTGGGCGAGGTCACCGGTCGGCCGACCGCAACGATCCACAAACTCCTGGGGTACAATTTCAGCACCCAGCGCTTCGATCGTGATCAGGACGATCCGCTGGAAACCGACGCGTTGATCGTTGACGAGGCCTCCATGGTGGACCTCTTGCTGATGCACCAGTTGATCAAGGCGGTCCCCATGAGCGCCGCCCTGATCCTGGTGGGGGATGTTTTTCAGCTGCCCCCGGTGGGTCCGGGCAATGTGCTGGGCGACCTGATCCGCTCCCAGCGCCTGCCCGTCCACGCCCTCAACACGATTTTCCGCCAGGCGCGGGAAAGCCCGATCGTCATCAACGCCCACCGCATCCGGGGCGGCCGCATGCCGGCCATCACACCGACGGATAGCCCCACGGCGCCGGCGCAGTTCTGTTTCGTGGCGGAAAACCGGCCCGGTCCCGCCGTGGATGTCATCGTGAGCCTGTGCCGGGACATCCTTCCGGCGCGCTACGGATTCGACCCGATCCACGACATCCAGGTGTTGACCCCCATGCACCGCGGCGAAGTGGGTACCCTGCATCTCAACCGGGTGCTGCAACAGGCGCTGAATCCGGCGGCCCCCAACGAAAAGGGGGCGCACCCCGGCCTGCGGCCGGGAGACAAGGTCATGCACCTGCGCAACGACTACCAGCGGGAGGTCTTCAACGGCGACATCGGCACCGTCCAGAGCGCGGAAAGCGACGGATCCCGCTTGTCGGTGGACTTTTACGGCCGAAGCGTCGCCTACGATCGCGCTGCCCTGGAGGACCTTTGCCTGGCCTACGCCATCTCGGTCCACAAATCCCAGGGGTCCGAATACCCGGCGGTGGTGTTGCCGGTCATGACCCAGCACTACCCGCTGCTGCAGCGCAATTTGATCTACACGGCCCTGACCCGGGCCAAAACCCTGGTGGTGATGATCGGCACCCCCAGGGCGGTGGCGATCGCCGTCCAGAACGACACCCCTCAAAAGCGCCTGTCGCGCCTGGCCGAGAGACTGAGCGTCTGATCTCAGCTCAGCGCCCGGGAGCGACCCGGCATGACGGCCCCGCAAAAGAGCCGCAGGGCGTGGTCCTCTCAGGAAGTTCACGCCAGGCCGCGACATCTCGAGGCGTGTGGCGTACACCGGAGCGCCGCAGCGATTTCGAGATGCAGCGCAAGGCAGAGCGGGGAATTTTGGGCGGAACCGTCAATTTTCGGATTCGGGCGGGGATTCGGGCATGGGGATCTTGAAAAAGGAGACGCCTTCTTTCTTCAACATTTTTTCTTCCTCACCGGAACTCACGCCCCGGATGTTGCGCGGTTCGGCGGCGCCGTAATGAATTTTGAGGGCTTCCTTGCTGAAGTCGGCCCCGACATCATCAAAATTTTTATTGATAAAATCGACCAGCTGGCGCTGAATCCGGGCGGCATCAGGGGCGCGTTGGGCCCGCTCGGCGGGGGTGGTCGGGGCGGAGGCCTTGATGGCAAAGGTGGACGGCACCCGGTAAACAGCCTTCGTATGGCAGACCGGACAGGCGATCAACGCTTTTTTTTGCTGGGTTTCGAAGGCGACCAGATCATCGAACCACCCCTCGAAACAGTGCCCCTGGGCACACTCTAGATCAAGCGCAATCATGATCCCGTCATCTTTCCGGTTAACGCCGCCGGTTGCGGCCTGCGGCCAGGCCCAGACCTGGGGCCCTGCCGAACTGTTGTTTGCCCTGAACCTAAGCCAAAGAAAATTCAATGATTTTTCGTTTTTTCAAACTACCACAGGACCGTTTTTTTTTAAAGAAATTATTGACATAATCATTTTTTTAAACTCAAATTGCCCTGCTTCGGCGCGCCCTTTTCATCTCCCAGCAGGCGCGCCGGGCCCCGAGGGCCAGCATCTGGCCGATGCCGTCAAAGACCGCCAGCGATCTCGAACCCCAAGCCATTCATCCGGGAGTTGCCGCCAATGAAACGAATTTTGCTTGCCGGGCTTTGCCTTGCCCTATTTTGCGCGCCCGCCTGGGCCGACACGGCGTATGTCAGCGACGTGATGGAAATCACCCTTCGCAGCGGCCCCAGCACCAGCCACAAGATCATCGCCATGCTGCGCTCGGACCAGGCCCTGGAGATCGTTGAAGCGGGGCCCGATTGGACCCGGGTGCGCACCCAGAACGGCAAGGAAGGGTGGGTCCTCAGCCGCTTTCTGACCGCCCAGACGCCCAACCGGGTCCGTTTGGCCCGCCTCCAGAGCGAATATGACGAGATCCGGGCAAAGGTCGACGCCCTGAGCACCGAAAACACCCAATTGAGCGCTGAAAACAGCCGCCTCAGCGCCACCCTGAACGAAAGCCAGGCCACCATTGAGAAACTCAACGCCGCCTACGGCACCTTGAAAAAGGAGTCCGCCGACTTCATCAATCTCAAAACCCGTTTTGACAAAACATCCGCCGAATTGGCCAAGCAGGCCGGGCTTGCGGAGCAGTTCGAGGCGGAGCTCTCCAAACTGCGGTTCAACGAACGGGTCCGCTGGTTCCTGAGCGGTGCGGGCGTTTTGCTTCTGGGGATGATCATCGGGGCCGTCCTGAAGCGCCAGCGCCGCCGCTCCTCGCTGCTGTGAGCCGGCGGCGGATCGCTCGGTTGGCGGGAACCCAAAAGTTTTTGGATTCAAATACCGATCAAACCGGAACCGGGTTGGTGCCGCACCCCGCTCGCATCGGCGCTGAAACATTTTCCCCCGCCGAAAGGGCGCGCGCGCCATCCCCTGGGATTTGGCGCAACAGCCGGGGCCGATTGGCTGCGCGTTGACATGACCGGTTTTGGCATTATTATCGGATAGCATCGCACCGAAACCCGCAGAATTACACATTTCCCAAGTTCACTGACAGCGGATAACCTTATGATCAACAAGCGCGACTACTACGACGTTCTCGGGGTCGGGCGAAACGCCAGCGACGCCGAACTCAAGAGCGCCTACCGCAAACTGGCCCTTCAATACCACCCGGACCGCAACCCTGAAAACAAAGTGGCCGAAGAGCGCTTCAAGGAAGCGGCCGAGGCCTACGAGGTTCTCAGAGATCCCCACAAGCGCGAGATCTACAACCAGTACGGCCATCAGGGGCTTGAAGGCGTGGGCTTTTCAGGGGTCGGCGGCTTCGAGGACATCTTCTCCAGCTTCGGCGACATTTTCGAGGATTTTTTCGGCTTCAGCTCGGGCCGCCGCTCGCGCAGCCGGGTGCAGCGCGGCTCCGACCTGCGCTACGACATCACCCTGAACTTCATGCAGGCCGCCTTTGGGGCCGAAACCGAGATCAACCTCTCCAAAACCGAACGATGCGATGCCTGCGACGGTAAAGGCAGCGAGCCCGGAACCGATGCCGTCACCTGCGGCCACTGCCAGGGCTCGGGTCAGGTGAGCCGCAGCCAGGGCTTTTTCACGGTTCGCACCACCTGCCCTTACTGCCAGGGACGCGGCCAGACCATCACCCACCCCTGCACCCGGTGCGGGGGCCACGGGCTGGTCAAAGTTTCCAAAAAGGTCGCCGTGAAAATTCCGGCCGGGGTGGACAACGGCTCCCGGCTGCGGCTGACCGGCGAGGGCGAATCCGGCACCTACGGCGGCCCCCCCGGCGACCTCTATGTGTTCATCCATGTGGAGCCGCACGATTTTTTCAGGCGCGACAACACCGACATCATCTGTCAGGTCCCCATCTCCTTTATCCAGGCGGCCCTGGGCGACAAGGTCGAGGTGCCCACCCTGAACGGCAAAAAGGTTCTCGCGATTCCCAAGGGAACCCAACCGGGCGAGGTTTTCCGTTTTCGCGGGGAGGGCATTCCCTCGCTGCGCAACGGGCATCGCGGGGACCAGATCATCCAGGTGCTCGTGAAGACCCCCACCCACCTGAACAAAAAACAGGAAGCCCTGCTGAAGGAGTTCGCCAAGCTGGAATCCGGCAAGCTGACCAACAAACTCAAAAATATTTTCAAGGGAAACCCCGTCGAAGCCGCCCAGTGAGGACGATCAGACGGATGGGAGGCGGGTGGATCGATGTACGAGCTGAGAGTCGTGACCCATTTTGCGGCCGCCCACCAGCTGAAAATGGTGGGGGAAAAGTGCGAAAACCTTCACGGCCACAACTGGAAGGTCGAGGTGTACGTCACCGGGGAGCACTTGAACGACGCCGGCGTGCTGATGGATTTCGGGGTCCTGAAAGATCACGTGCGCGGGCTGATGCGCGAAATCGATCATAAATTCTTAAACGAGCTGCAGCGCTTCGGGACCGACTGCCCGCCGTCGTCAGAAAATATCGCCCGCTTTATCGCCGAGGGCCTGCAGGAGCGATTGAATTCCCCGGGGGTCGCCGTTTCGCGGGTGACCGCATGGGAATCCGAAAACGCCTGCGCCACCTATTTTCCCAACGGCCGCCGTTGAGGTCGCCCGGCTGGGCGTATGCTTTGCGTCCCAGCACCCCCCAGCCCTCCCCGTGTGATTCACTGGGGCCGCGTCGCCCCAAGCTAGCCTTTTCCGGGAGCTG
>JASFIY010000098.1:0-6658 GCA_050122415.1 Desulfobacteraceae bacterium | reverse complement strand
AGCTGAAAATGGTGGAGATGGCGATGGTCAGGGCGAACTGGCGGTAGAGCTGGCCGGTGATGCCGGGCAAAAAGGCCGCCGGCACGAAAACGGCCAGCAGCACCAGGGTGGTGGCCACCACCGGCCCGGACACCTCGCTCATGGCCTGGATGGCGGCCTCCCTGGGGGGCTTGCCGCGCTCGATGTGGTAGGTGGTTGACTCCACCACGACGATGGCGTCGTCCACCACGATGCCGATGGCCAGCACCAGACCGAAGAGGGTCAGCATGTTGAGGGAGAACCCCATGGCCAGCATCACCGCCAGGGTGCCGACGAGAGAGACCGGTATGGTCACCGCCGGCACCACGGTGGCCCGCCAGTCCTGGAGAAAGATGAAGAGCACCAGGAACACCAGCAGGGCCGCCTGGAAAAGCGTGACGTAGACTTCCTTGATCGAGGTCTCAACGAAGATCGTGGTGTCGTATGGAATTTCGTAGGTCAGGCCTTCGGGAAAGGCCGCGCTCATTTCCTTCAGGGCGGACTTTACCTCTTGTGCCACCGCCAGGGCGTTGGCGCCGGGCAGCTGGTAGAGCAGCAGGCTGGCGGAGGGCGTGCCGCTCTTGCTGGAGGTGATGCTGTAGGTCCTGCCGCCCAGCTCGATGCGGGCCACGTCCTTGAGTCGGGTGATGCGGCCGCCTTCAGCGGTCTTGACAATGATCTCCTCGAACTGCTCGATTTCCGACAAGCGCCCCAGCACGTTGACCGTGTATTGAAAGTTCTGGCCTGCCGGCGCCGGCGGCTGGCCGATCTGACCGGCAGCCACCTGAACGTTCTGCTCGCGGAGGGCGGCGAGCACGTCTTCGGTGGTCAGACTGCGGCTCTTGAGATTGCGAGGGTCCAGCCAGACGCGCATGGCGTAGTCGCTGGCGGGAAAAATCATGACCTCGCCGACGCCCCGGATGCGGCTCAGCACGTCTCGCAACCTCAAGGTCGCGAAATTGACGAGGTAAAGCTCGTCGAAGCGGCCGTCCGGGGAATAGAGCGAGGCGAGCAGGAGGATGTTGGTGGACTTCTTTTTGGTGTTGATTCCCTGGCGGACCACCTCCTCGGGCAGGGTGGGCTCGGCCAGACTCACCCGGTTCTGAACCAGCACCTGGGCCATGTCCAGGTCGGTGCCCACCTCGAAGCTGACCGTGAGGTCGTAGGAACCGTCGCTGGCGCTGGTGGACGACATGTAGATCATATTCTCGACGCCGTTGACTTCCTGCTCGATGGGCGCCGCAACGGTTTCGGCGACCACCTGGGCATTGGCGCCGGGATAGACGGCCGACACGGATACGGTGGGCGGTGTGATCTCCGGGTACTGCGCCACCGGTAGGGCACCGAAAGAGACGACACCCGCAATGACGATCACGATGGAGATGACGCTGGCGAAGATCGGGCGTTCGATAAAAAACTTTGAGAACATGGCTCCCCTCTTCAGGGTTTCTGGGATGTTTGACCTTTGTCGGCGGCGGAGCCGGCATCTGCATCTGTCTTCGGGACGCTTTGCTGTACCTCAAGGGCCGCTTTGAGCGCGGAGGTCTTGAGGCTGCCCATATCGGTCTCCTCCGGATCGACCTTTGCCCCGGGCCGGGCCCGCTGAATACCGTTGACCACCACCCGTTCATCCGCCCTGAGGCCTTCGGTGATCACCACCAGCCCGTCAACCACCTGCCCGATTCGAACCGGCCGCTTGTCCACCCTGTTTTCAGCATCGATCACCATCAGGTAGCGGCCCACCTGGTCGCTGCCGATGGCGCGTTCGGCCACCATCAGCGCCCCCTCGCGCTCCCCGATCGGCATTCGCACCCGTGCGAAGAGCCCCGGCAGAATTTCCGGCACCCCGCCGGGGTTGGGGAAAACCCCTCTCAACTGCAAGGTGCCGGTGCCGGAATCGACGCTGGATTCGGCAAAATCGAGACGGCCCTCATGGGGATAGCCCTGCTCGGTGGCCAACCCCATTCCCAGGGGCACGCCGATATCCCGGGCGGGCGCCGTTTTGGGGTTAAACCCCTTCTCTGTCGCCTGCTTGCGGTATTCGCTCATCACCTTGAGGAGGTTGCGCTCGTTGAGGTTGAAGTAGGCGTAAATCGGGTCGAAGTGGGTGATCGTGGTCAACAGGGTGGGCTCTCCTTCCCCCACCAGATTGCCCAAATCCACGTAATTGCGGCTGACCCGGCCGGAAATCGGCGCCGTCACCCGCGTGTAGTCCAGGTTGAGCTGCGCCCTTTCGACCCGCGCCTTGCCCCGGGCGACGGCCGCAGCCGCCACATCCCGCTCCCCGCGCCATCGGACCACATCGGCCTCGGCCCCGGCGCGCTGTTGGAACAGCCGCTGGGCCCGCTCCAGTTCAATCTGGGCCCATTGCACCTTGGCCTGGGCGCTCTGGACCTCGGCCTGGGCGGCTTCCAGATCGGCGACGTACTCCCGCGGGTCGATCACAAAGAGCAGGTCCCCCTGCCTGACGTTTGTTCCGGGGGTGAAGTGGATGCTTTCCAGGAAACCGGACACCCGGGCCCGGACCTCCACGGTTTCAACCGCCTCGGTGGTGCCGGTGAACTCCAGGTAGTCGGTGACATCCTCCTGCAGCGGCAGGGCCACGGTCACCCCAGGCGGCGGCGGCGCCACGTAGGTGTTCTGCTCACCACAGCCGAAAGCCAGACCGGCCACAGCGCAGAGGAGCATGATCTTCACGGAAGCCTTCAGCGGCTTGGGTTGTCGATTCAGAGGGGTCATGGTGCAATCCTTTGGGTTGAAATGCAAAGTAAAACTCGCCGCGGGGCGATCCATCCAACGCCGCCGGCACTGAATTTTTGCTCCAGCACGCTGATGCTCCGGGCCGTATCGGGCAAGACGGGCAGGTTTCCCTGCAGCACTTTGACTTTTCTGAGATTTTATCAAGGTTGCGGCTTGGCGTCGGCCACGGCGGCGGCGATTTCACGGCTGAAAATAGTCAGAGCCTGATCCTGGGCAATCACCCGGTCGTCCAAGGCGGGCGAGGCCGCGGCAACCTGCACCACGGTCTTTTTATTCAGCACCGGCCCCTTTGCACGGATGTTTTCCAGCGACCAGAAGGCCGTCAGGTGGGCGCCGCCGTCGGCACCCTGGTCGAAGCGGCTGACGTGGACAGCGATTTGGAAATCCGCCGGCACCGGGCTTTGCTGCAGCACGGTGCTGACATGGGGGGTGGCCAGCAGGATGGAGAGGTTCTCCTGCAGCACCCGGTAAATGCTGTCCGAAAGGGGCTCGGCCCAGCGGTCGAACTGGTCGAGGCGCAATGCCACCGGCCCGCTGCGGGTGATCAGTTGGTCGCGGTCCAGGTAGGCCGCCAGGGTGACGGGCCCCACCAAGACCGAGGGCCCCTCTTTTTCGACCATCATCGACGGCGCTCCGCCTTGCGCCAGGCCGCCCAGCAGGTAGAAGCGCGCCGGCGGGGAGCTGCCCGTACACCCGGCAAGCGCCCACAGGACGATCCCCAGGCACACCAGGCGACCTATCCCAAAATGCTGCGACATGGATGTCACCTCCTTTCCAGACCGCTTTTACCCCTGAGCAGCACTTCGGGGTGGCGCTCCAGCAGGTCGCTCAGAGACCGCAGGGCGCGCGCCGCCGCGCTGATTTCCTCAAGGGAGCGGTTCAGCCGTTGGCGCAGCTCGGAGCGCTCACCGACAAACCCGTCCACCCCCGCCACCGTGTTCTGGGCTTCCGCCAGCAGCCGGCGGGAGGCATCCAAGGTTTGGCGCGCCTCCTCGCCCAGGGGGGCCACCTGCGCATCGATATGCTGCAGCAGCCGTCCGGCATCGTCGGTCACCGTTTTGAGACTGGCGCCCAATGCGCCCACCTGGCGGTCGATGTTTTGAATCGTGCGGTTGGCGCCGGCCACCACCGCGTCGGCGCCATTGACCAGCCGCTCGGCCCCCAGGGCGGTCTGCTGGAGGGCCTGCAGGGCCTCTTTGGTCTCCGGTGAATTGATGGTGCGCTCGATCCCGGCGACGGCGCCGATCAGCTTTTCGAAAAGCTGCTCCACCGGGATCTTCTCGAGGGTCCGGGCGATCTGCTCAAGCGACGAGGGAATGGTCGGAATTTCCGGGTACGGCAGGTCGGAGCCCACCAGGCGCACGGGCAGATCGGGGTAGAAATCCAGCTCGATTACCAGCTGCCCGGTCACCAGACTCTGAATCATGAGCTGCCCCTTGAGGCCCCGGGCAATCATATTTTGAATGGACTCATCCAGATCGTCGATGGCCACCCCGCCGGTGTCGATCTGGTCGGGCACCAGTGATATGATCACCGGGATCCGAAGGGAGCCGCTCTCCGGGTCCTCCTGGAGAAAAATGCGCTCCACCGAGCCCACCTGGACCCCTTGCAGGACCACCGGCGCACCGGCGGCAAGCCCCCGGATGGAGCCCTGGAAAAAGAGCACGAAGCGGTGCCTTTCAACGAAAAAGCGCCCCCCGCCGAAGAGGATCACGCTCACGATCAGCAGCACGATACCGCTCATCACAAACGCGCCGATAACCGTTTTATTCCACTGCTTGGCCATACCCGCCACTCCCCGGTTTTCGTTCTTCCCGGTCAAGCACTTTCACCCCGCAGCAGAAATTTGCGGACCTTGGCATTGCCGATGTCCTCGCGCAGCACCTTGGGGTCTCCGACGGCCGCCATGGTGCGGGTGTCGGCGTCCAAGAAGACCGAGTTGCTGCCGATGGCGAAAATGCTCGCCAGCTCGTGGGTGACCACCACCACCGTCGCGCCCAGACTGTCGCGCAGCTCCACGATCAGGTCGTCCAAACGTTTGGCGCTCAAGGGGTCGAGGCCGGCGGAGGGTTCGTCGAAGAAGAGAATCTCCGGATCCAGCGCGATCGCCCGCGCCAGCGCGGCGCGCTTGCGCATGCCGCCGCTGATCTCCGAAGGGTAGAAGTCCTCGAAGCCCGCCAGGCCCACCAGGGCCAGTTTGAGCGCCACCAGCTCGCGGATGTCCGCCGGCCCCAGGTCGGTGTACTGCTGAAGCGGCAGGGCCACGTTTTCCGCCAAGGTCATAGAGCTCCAGAGCGCCCCGCTCTGGTAGAGGACGCCGAAATTCTTCATCAGGCGCCGCTGCACCGACGCCCGGGCCTCCCAGAAGCTCTCGCCGCCGTAGCGGACCTGTCCCCGGGACGGGGCCTTGAGTCCCACCATGACCTTGAGCAGAGTGCTCTTGCCGCAGCCGCTGCCGCCCATGATGATAAAGATGTCGCCGCGCTGGATGCTGAAGGTCAAATCCCGCATGACCACGAAATCGCCGTAGGCGACCGTCAGGTCCGAAACGCGGATGTGGGCTTCGTTCAGGGTCATCTTGGGCTCAAGGGTGCGCGGGGAGGTTTTTCATACCCCGAGCACATCGCAGATCACGGTGATCAAGGCTGTCGCCAGCACGATGGCCACGATCCCGGTGACCACCGCCGAGGTGGCCGCATCGCCCACCGCAGAAGCGCTGCGGCCGCACTGCATGCCCCGCAGGCAACCGGCCAGGGACACCAGGATGCCGAAAACCAGGCTCATGAAAAGGCCCACCCACAGGTCGTTGGCCCCCACCGCCTCAAGGGTGCGCTGGATGTAGGTGGTGGGGTTGACCCCGTAGAGAGCCGTCGCCACGCCAAAGCCCCCCAGGATGCCCATGAGGTTGGCGTAGAGGCACAAGAACGGCATCATCGCGGTCAGGGCCAGCATCCGCGGCAGCACCAGAAATTCCATCGGGTCGATGCCCAGGGTCTGCAGGGCGTCGATCTCCTCGTTGACCTGCATGGTGCCCAGCTGGGCGGCGAAGGCCGCGCCGGTGCGGCCGGCCATGATGACGCCGGTCATGATGGCCCCCATCTGGCGCACCATCCCGATCCCCACCAGGTCGGCGACGAACATCTGGGCACCGAAATACTTCAGCTGGAGGATGCCGATAAAGGCCAGGATCAGGCCCACCAGGAGGCTGATCAGGGAGACGATCGGCAACGCCCGGGCGCCGCAGTCCATCACGAAGCCCCTCAGGTCCTGGGGCCGGAAGCGAGCTCGGCCGACCAGCAGGTTGAGCCCGGCGACGAAGGCGGCGCCGACGAACCCGATCAGCTCGCCGCAGGACTTGCAGAATTCGATTGCATCCGCGCCCACCGAGGCCAGAAAGGCGTCGCGCGCGCCCGCTCCGCGGGCATCCTCCTTGGAGGGCACGGCGGCCGCGAGGTTCAGCAGGCGCCGGGCGCCCTCGGGCAGCCCCGCGGGGTCCAGCGTCACCTGGCGCCCCTCGCAGAGCCGCATCAGCTGCCGCAAGTAGGTCAGCAGGCTGCTGTCCCAGGTGCTGAGCGCCTCGCTGCCAAAGCCCAGCCGGCGGATTTCAGGCCGCTCGGCCAGCCGGCTTGCGACCGCCTCCAGGTCCGGCTTGGGATCGTCGATCCGCCAGCTGCCGCTCAAGTGGATCACCAGCCGGTCGGGGGCGGGCTGCTGGAGCTGGATGTCGTTGGGCATCTGCCCTTCCCTCACGCGTCAATGGGGTTGCAACGGCAGGTCGGCAGCGCGGGGCAACGCCCCTGCCCGGGCCACGGCCCGGAAAATAACATGTTTGCAGTCGGAAGGAAAGCCGCAATCCGCCGAGCCGACGAGCCGACGGGCC
>JASFIY010000097.1:0-6678 GCA_050122415.1 Desulfobacteraceae bacterium | reverse complement strand
ATCATTTCGGCCCGCCAGGTGCATCTGGACTGAACCGCCGGCCGGTCTTGCCAAACGGAAAACGCCGCGAGGGCGAACCGTTCATTCGGTTCGCCCTCGCGGCGTTTTTTGGGGGGTGCGGCGGCGTCAGCCTGCGCCGTGGGCTAGCGGCGCTTGCCTCTGACCTGCTCCTCGAGCCAGCCGACCCAGGATTCCAGCCCGTCGCCGGTGCGCGCCGAGATTTCAAAGATCGGCATCTGCGGGTGGATCTGGCGGATATTGGCCAGCACGGCGGCCTTATCGTAGTCCAGGTGCGGCAGCAAGTCGGTCTTGTTCAGCAGGGCGGCGTCGCAGACCCGGAACATCAGGGGGTACTTGAGGGGTTTGTCCTCCCCTTCGGTGACGCTGAGCACGACCACGCGGGCGTCTTCGCCGATGTCGAATTCCGCCGGGCAGACGAGGTTGCCGACGTTTTCGACGATCAGCAGTTCCGTCTGGTCCAGATCCAGATCCATGGCCGCTTTTTCGATGACGTGGGCCGCCAGGTGGCAGTCGCCGCCGAAGGCGTCGGTGTTGACCTGAACCACCGGCACACCCGTGCGCGCCAGGCGGTCGGCGTCGTTGGTGGTGCAGACGTCGCCGACGATGACGGCACAGCGCAGCGCCGGTGCCAGAAGTGCGAGGGTCTTCTCCAGGGTGGTGGTCTTGCCCGAACCCGGCGAGCTCATCATGTTGAGGACAAAAACATTTTTGCTGCTGAACAGTTCCCGGTTGCGGGCGGCCAGGGTGTCGTTGACTCCCAGGACCTTGCGGACCACTTTGATTTCCATGGATCTTTCCTTGCGGCCGGCACCACCGAAGACCGGCGGGGTCAGTCGTTTTCGACTTCGATGGACACGATGTCCAGTTCCCGGCCCGACAGCACTTCGACATCCCCGCTGTCACAGGCCGGGCAGCGGAAGACCGGCTCCTCGAGGGTCCATTCGTGGCTGCAGGCGCGACAGCGCGCCACCACCGCCACCTCCTGCATGCAGAGCTCCGCCCCCTCCAGGGGGGTGTTGCGGGTGATCGCCTCGAAGCAGAAGCGCAGGCTCTCCGGCACCACCGCCGCCATTTGGCCGACCTTCAGGTTGACCCGCTGAACGCGGGCCCCGGACAGCTCGGGGGGCAGGGAGGCCTTGGTGATTTCCACAATCTGGAGTGCCAGCCCCATTTCGTGCATGATCTTCGGGCCTGATTCAAAAAAAAGGGGTTTACCCCGGCTGGCGGCGCGCGACCCGGCGGCCGGCGTCAAAAAACCTTGGCGCAGAGCTCGCCCAGGGTTCCCAGGTTCTCGCAGACGTGGATGCCGCCGGCCTTCATGGCGGCGATCTTGCCCTGGGCGGTGCCGCTGGCGCCGCTGATGATGGCGCCGGCGTGCCCCATGCGGCGTCCCGGCGGGGCCGTCAAACCGGCGATGAAGCCCACCACCGGCTTGGTCACTTCCCGGGTGATGAAATCGGCGGCGTCCTCCTCGGCGGTCCCGCCGATTTCTCCCACCATCACGATCCCGGTGGTCTCGGGGTCGTTCTGAAAGGCCGTCAGACAGTCGATAAAGTTGGTGCCGTTTACCGGGTCGCCGCCGATCCCGATGCAGGTGGTTTGGCCGATGCCCTGGTGGGTCAGCTGGTGCACGACTTCGTAGGTCAGGGTGCCGGAGCGTGACACCACCCCGATGGGGCCGCCGGGCTTGTGGATCGGGCCCGGCATGATGCCGACCTTGCACGCCCCGGGGGTGATGATGCCCGGGCAGTTGGGGCCGATCAGACGGCAGGCCTTGTTTCGGAGGTAATTTTTGACGCGCATCATGTCCATCACCGGAATGCCCTCGGTGATGGCCACGATCAGGTCCACCCCGCTGTCGGCGGCCTCCAGGATCGCATCGGCGGCAAAGGCCGGCGGCACGAAGATCAGGCTGCAGTTGGCCCCGGTTTCGGCAACGGCCTTCGTGGCGCGGTTGAAAACCGGGATGCCGTCCATATCCTGGCCGCCCTTGCCGGGGGTCACCCCGGCCACCACCTGGGTGCCGTAGGCCACGCACTGGCGGGTGTGAAACTGCCCCTCGCGTCCGGTAATTCCCTGAACCAGGACCTTGGTGTTCTTGTCGACGAAAATGCTCATCTTTTCTCCCTCTTCAAACCCGACGGGGTGTCGCAACGGTGTCAGGCGTTGACGATCGCGGCCACCTTGCCGGCCGCGTCCTTGAGGTCCACCGCGGTGATCAGGTTCAGACCCGATTCCGCCAGAATCCTGCGCCCCTCCTCCACGTTGGTGCCCTCCATGCGGACCACCACGGGCACGTTCAAGCCGGTTTTGGCCGCGGCCGTCACCACACCCTGGGCCAGCACGTCGCAGCGCAGGATGCCCCCGAAGATGTTGATCAGGATGCCCTTGACGTTCTTGTCGCTGAGGATGATGCGAAAGCCGTTTTCCACCATTTCGGCGTTGGCGCCGCCGCCCACGTCCAGAAAGTTGGCCGGCTCCGCGCCAGCCAGCTTGATGATGTCCATCGTGGCCATGGCCAACCCCGCGCCGTTGACCATGTTGCCGACATTGCCGCCGCCGCCGAGGTTGATGTAGTTGAGGTTGTACTTGGAGGCTTCCAGCTCCAGGGGGTCCTCTTCATCGGTGTCGCGGTAGGCCAGGATCTCCTTGTGCCGGAAAAGGGCGTTGCTGTCCACGTCCACCTTGGCGTCCAGTGCGATGACGCTGTTTTCCGCCGTCAGCACCAGGGGGTTGATCTCCACCAGGGAGCAGTCGCAGGTGGTGAAAACCCGGTAGAGGCTGCCCAGCAGGGCGGCAAAGGGCTTCATCGCCGCCGCCGGGATGTTGAGCCGGAAGGCCGCCTCGCGGATGTGATAGGGCTGGATGCCCAGCAGCGGGTCGACGTAGACCTTGACGATTTTCTCCGGCGTTTCGGCGGCCACGGCTTCGATGTCCATGCCGCCGGCCTCGCTGGCCATGATGATGTTCTGGGCGCTGGCGCGATCGGGCAGGATGCTGAGATAGAGTTCTTTGGCGATGTTGAGGCCCTGCTCCACCAGGACCTTCTTGACCAGCCGGCCCTGGGGCCCGGTCTGGGGTGTCACCAGGGTCATGCCGATGATCTCGCCGGCGAGATCGCCCACCTCGTCCAGGGACTGGGCCAGCTTGACCCCGCCGCCTTTGCCGCGTCCCCCGGCGTGAATCTGGGCCTTGACCACCACCGGAAAACCGCCCAGCTTCCGGGCCACGCCCCTGGCCTCCTCGGGGGTGAAGGCGACACCGCCGTCCGGCACCGGGACGCCGTATTTGCGGAACAGTTCCTTTGCCTGGTACTCGTGGATTTTCATTGCTGCACCCCCTCCCTGTGTCGTGCGGGAAATCAAAGCGTGTAACCGTCGGATAACCCGGCGGTTACACGCTTTTCCGGATCACGGCGGGCTAACCGATGACGGCCAGCACGTCGTTTTTGGCCACCGAATCGCCGCTTTTGCGCGTGATGGCCTTGACGGTGCCGGCCACCGGGGCCGGCAGGGCATTTTCCATCTTCATGGCCTCCAGGACCACCACGGTTTCCCCCTCGGCGACGGTGTCCCCCACCTGTTTGCTGTAGGAGACGATCATGCCGGGCATCGGGGCCACCAGCGGGGTCCCCTCGGCGACGGCGGCGGCGGCCGGTTTGGGGGCGGCGGCCGGCTTCGGGGGCGCGGCCGGCTTCGGGGGCGCGGCCGGTTTGGGGGCCGCCGGGGCTGCCGGTGCCTTGGCTGCTGCGGGGGCGGCCGGTCGCAGCGGCGGAATGAAGGTCGCCGCGGGCGCCGCCGCCGCTGGTGCTGCGGGTGCGGCCGGGGCCGCGGGGGCCGCCGGCAGCTGCTGCAGGTAGCTGATCACCGGCGAGCCGCCGACCTCGTCCACCCCGACCTCGAAGAACTCGTCATCCACGAACACGTTGAAGGTGCGGGCGTTTTCGCTCTTGGCCGGGGCGGCCTCCTTTTTGGCCTTTTCCACCAGTTCGCCGGCCAGCGCTTTCTTGATCAGCTCGCGCTCCTTGAGGGCCTGCTCCAGTGTTTTGGGGCGCACTTCCGGGGGCGCCTCCTCCTTGCCGTATTTCCATTTGAGAAAGCGTTTGCCGGTCACCGGGTAGAGGGCGTAGAGGATTTCATCGTCCAGGTCCACCGCCAGGCCCTTGACCTCATCCTGGGCCTTCTTCAGTTCGGGCTCCAGGACCTCGGCCGGCCGGCAGGTGATCGGCTCCTCGCCGCGCGGGTAGCCCTTGAGGGCTTTTTTCTGGACTTCCGGGTTGATGGGCACCGCGGTCTTGCCGTAGAGCCCGTAGCAGAGGTCTTTGACCTGGCCGGTGATGCGCTTGTAGCGCTCGTTCTCATCGTCGAAGAGGACGTTGTTGACCGTCTGCACGCCGACGATCTGGCTGGTGGGGGTCACCAGCGGGATCTGGCCGAGATCCTTGCGCACCCGCGGCAGCTCGGCGTAAACCTGATCGATTTTGTCCAGGGCGTCCATTTCGCGCAGCTGGTTGACGAGGTTGGAGAGCATCCCGCCCGGGGTCTGGTGCAGCAGGACGTTGATGTCGATGATCGACATTTTGGTGTCGTCCAGCAGGTGGCGGTACTTGGGCATGACCTCCTTTTCGAGGATCTCGTTGATCTGTCCCAGCAGGCGGATGTCGAAGCCGGTGTCGCGGTTGGTCCCCAGCAGGGCCATCACCAGCGGCTCGATGGCCGCATGCGAGGTGCGGTAGGCGTATGGCGCCATGACCGCGTCGATGATGTCCACGCCGGCCTCGATGGCCTTGAGGTGGCTCATGGCGGACATCCCCGAGGTGAAGTGGCTGTGGAGATGGATGGGCGGTTTGACCGCCGCTTTGAGCGCCTTGACGATGGCGTAGGCGTCGTAGGGGGCGATCAGGCCGGCCATGTCCTTGATGCAGATGCTGTCGGCGCCCATGGCCTCCAGCGCCTTGGCCTTGTCGAGGTAGTACTGCAGGTTGTAGACCTCGCCGCCCAGGCGCGGTTCGGTCAGGGTGTAGCAGATGCAGCCCTGGAAGTGCTTGCCGCAGGACTTGATCACCGGCACGACGGTCTCGAAGTTGCGGTAGTCGTTGAGGGCGTCGAAGGTTCGGAAGATGTCCATCCCGTTTTCGGCGGCGCGCTGGACGAAGGCTTTGGCCACGTCGTCGGCATAGTTGCGGTAGCCCACCAGGTTCTGGCCGCGCAGCAGCATCGAGAAGGGGGTTTTTTTGATGTAGCGCTTGAGGGTCCGGATGCGCTCCCAGGGGTCTTCGTTGAGAAAACGGTGCATGGTGTCGAAGGTGGCGCCGCCCCAGACCTCCATCGCCCAGAAGCCCACCTGGTCCATCATTTCCGCCACCGGCAGCATGTCCTCGGTGCGCCCGCGGGTGGCGAAAAGCGACTGGTGACCGTCGCGCAGACTCAAATCCTCGATCTTGACCGGATTCGCCGCTTTGGGACGGTCCTTGGCATAGTTCATTTCCGTCATTGCTACTTGGCTGTGATCGCTCATCTTGGACTTCTCCTCTCAAAAGATAGCTGGCGCGAGTTAAAATTGCGGTATTGGGTGGTGTCGGGCCCGGTTCGGGGCCGGCGGTTTAGCGCATTTTCCATCCCTGGAACGCTTTGAGCTGCATCAACCCCCGCAGCTGCATCTGTTCCTGGCGGCCGCTGAAGCCCCACGGCTTGTAAACGGCGGCCGGGGGCGGGGCCGGCGCCGGAGCGCTTTCGGCCGCGCCGGCCTGGAGGCGCTGGAGGCACAGGGCTTCTTCTTCGGTCTGGATGTAGGCGATTACCGCCGAGGCGATGGCGGCCCTTTTTTTGTCGGCTTCCATGGGATCTCCCTGGGTTAGGCGTTGGCAAATGTGGGCGAAAAAGCGGCCCGGCTCACACCGGGATGTTGCCGTGCTTTTTCGGCGGCCGCAGCTCCCGCTTGGTGCAGAGGATCTCCAGGGCCTCGATCAACCGCGGCCGGGTCTCGGCGGGTTCGATCACCGCGTCGATGTAGCCCCGGCTGGCGGCGCAGTAGGGGTTGGAGAAAAGCGCCTTGTACTCCTCGATTTTTTCCTTGCGCTTGGCCACCGGGTCGCCGGCCTCCTTGATCTCGCGGCGGTGGATGATGTTGGCCGCGCCTTCGGCCCCCATCACGGCGATCTCGGCGGTGGGCCAGGCAAAGGCCATGTCGGCCCCCAGGTCCTTGGAGCACATCGCCAGGTACGAGCCGCCGTAGTCCTTGCGGGTCACCAGCAGCAGCTTGGGCACGGTGGCCTCGGAGTAGCACCAGAGCAGCTTGGCGCCGTGGCGGATGATGCCGCCCCACTCCTGCTGGCTGCCGGGCAGGTAGCCGGGGACATCGGCGATGGTCAGCATCGGGATGTTGAAGGCGTCGCAAAAGCGGATGAAGCGCGTGGCCTTGTCCGAAGCGTTGATGTCCAGACAACCGGCCAGGTTCTTGGGCTGATTGGCGATGATGCCGATGGTCCGGCCGTTGAGGCGCGCGAAGCAGACGAGAATATTGGGCGCGAAAAACCGGTGGGGCTCGAAGAATTCGCCGTTGTCGACGATCGCGGCGATCACGTCCTTCACGTCGTAGGCCGTGTTGGGGTTGTCCGGAATGATCGTGTTGAGCTCCGGGGCGCTGCGCCGGGGGGAG
>JASFIY010000096.1:0-6694 GCA_050122415.1 Desulfobacteraceae bacterium | reverse complement strand
AGAAGAAGCGCGACCCCTCGTTGATGGCCAGCGCCGCGCAGTAGCCCCAGATGTGACCGGCCATGACGTTGAGGATCGGCGCCAGGTGCGGGCTGACCGTCGGCACGTGGAAGACGTCCACCGCGTAGGGGTCGAAGCCGTGCTGGCCCTCGTCGGCGATCACCACCGGGGTGGCCTTGTGGGCCTTGAAAATGGCCGTGTCCTTGATGATGTCCCCCAGGACGGTGGGGCTCGACCCGGCGGCGCTGACGATGATCAGCGGCTCGGAGGAGAGGTCGATGTGCTTTTTGTCCTCGATGCAGTCCGAGGAGATCGTCTTGTAGCAGAGTTCGCTCAGCTTGATGCGGATCTCGTCGGCGGCGGTCTTGTTGGGCCCGCTGCCCACCGCCGCCCAGTAGGTCCGGGTGACGGCATGCCGGCGGGCCGATTCCTCGATCCGCTGCCGCAGCGCGAGCACCCGGCGCATCTGGTCGGGCAGCCGCAGCCACTGGCGGATCTCGTCGCTGACGAAGGCCGCGGAGCGGTGCCCCTGGATCCTGGCGATGAAGAGCCCGAGCACCGCCCCGGCCACCACCTGGGAGTAGAAGGCCTTGGTGGAGGCCACCGACATCTCGATGTCGCGCCCGCTGCTGGGGTAGATCACCCCCTCCACCTTGAAGGTCAGGTCCGAGTCCCGGCGGTTGACAATGCCCAGGGTGCGGGCGCCGCGTTCTTTGACCATGTCCACGGCCCGGTTGGTGTCGGTGGTGGTGCCGCTCTGGCTGATGGCCACCACCAGGGTGTCGCGCATGGCGCCGTTTTGCGCGGCCGCCTGCAGCTTGAAGCCGCTCAGCTCCGAGGCCCGCATCCCGGCGATCTGCAGCGGGCTGCCCTCCAGGTAGTGATTGAGGATGTCCGCACAGGCCAGGGCGGCCACCCCGGCAGTGCCCTGCCCCACGAAATAGACCTTGCGGATCTCACCGGCGGCGAAGGACTCCCGCAGCGCGGCGGGAAAGGTCTTTTCGTCCAGGGTGACGGCCAACATCTCGCCGCCGTCGCAGGGGACCGCCTTCCAGCGGTTGCGCAGGGTCTTGGCGGCCAGCTCGGGGGACTCCGAGATCTCCTTGAGGAAGTAGTGGGCAAACCCCTGGCGGTCGATGTCGCGCGAGGTGATCTCGGTCTGCCGGACGTCCGCCTCCCCCAGTTCGATCGGGGTGCCGTCGTAGTACATCGCCCGGATGCCCGCAAGCCCCCCGGCCGATGCCTGGTCCAGAACGAACACCTGGCCCTGGGTCTTGCCGGTGGCGCCCTGCACCACTTTTTCGCCGTCGATTTTGATAAACCGCCGGGTTTCCTCGACAAAGCCGTAAACCTCGGAGGTGGGCATGTAGTGGGCCTCGGCCAGCCCGATGAATACCGCCTGGCCGCTGCCGCGCTGGGCCAGGAACAGCTTGCCCGGGGCGAGGTCGGTGTGCATCGAAATGGCGTGCGAGCCCTCGAAGTCGTTGACGGCCTTGCGGAAGGCGGTTTCCACGTCAAACCCCTGCTGGATATAGCCTTCCACGTGCAGCGGGATGATTTTGGTGTCGGTGGTGACATCGGCGTGGATCCGGTGGCCGTTTTGCTCGTAGCGGGCTTTGAGTGCCAGATAGTTGTCGATGTCGCCGTTGAGGCAGGCGTGGATGATGCCCCGGCGGCCGGGGCAGGCGGTGTTGGGGTCGTTGTCCACCGGGTGGCAGTTGGGCTCGCTGATGGCCCCGATGGACGCCCAGCGGGTGTGGGCCGAAACGGTGTGGTAGCTGTTGGGAAAAGTGGCCAGCAGCTGCAGGATGGCGTCGCCCGCGATCTGCCGGCGCAGGAAGCGGATGTTGTCCCCTAAGCTGCCGATCTCGGCGGCCACCTTGTAGACCAGGCTCAGGCAGACCCGGCCGCCGTCGCCCTCGGCGATGCTGATGCTGCGGTTGACCAGGACGTCCCCCGAACGCCGGCGGGCCAGTTCCTCGGCAAGCCCCGGGAGGGAATTCAATCGCGCGCAGAACGCCTCGTAGTCGGCGGGCTCCAGCACGAAGAGCAGCGAAATCCCGGCCGAATCGCGTCCGCGCACCTCCAGGCGGTCGACGCTGTTCAAGACGGCGTTGATGTTCTTGAAGGCCGCCACCGTTTCGGCCGAGGGTTTGGCGGGGGCGCTGCCCAGCAGGGCCTGCACGCGGCGGACGTTGTCGCCCACCTCGGTGCCCAGGCACCAGACCACGTCTTTGAGCCGCTCCAAGCGGGCGGCGGCCGCCTCGACGGTCTCGGCCGGCAGATGCCCCACTTGTTCGGCGAACTGCCGCGAGGTCCGTGCGGCCAGCTCCGAGAGCCGGCCGGTGAGGCTGTCCAACTGTGCCAGGGCCGCCGGCTCGGCGAAAAGGGCGTGAAAGTGCGCGCCCTGCTTGAGGCCTTCGGCCGCCCGCCAGAGGGCGTCCACGGTTTCACCGTCCCCGGACCCCGCAGGTGCCGGGTCGGCGATGAGACCGGGCTGCCCGTCAGCGGCCTTTTCGAGGGTCTCGGCGAGTCGCCCCAGAAGGGCCAGGTCCGGACCTTCGGCCGAAGCCAACGGCGGGCGTTTGAGGGCCACGATGCCCGCCAGGCCGCAGCCCAGGACACGGTTCTGCAGGGGGAAAACAACCAGGGCGCCGGCCGGCACCCGGTGGAGTGGGCGCCCCCAGAAAACCCCGGCCGGCAGCAGGCAGCGCGCCCGCCGAACGCAGCGACCAAGGGTCTTGAGGACGGAAACGATTCGGGTCATGGTACTTTCCTGTTTTGGGGATGGTGGTCCGAAAGCCGGGGGACGGCGCCGATCACCTTTTTCTCTCGACGCGCCGCCGCCTTTTCTTGAGCCCGAGCGCTCCAGGGGCCCTTTGGGATGAGGTTTTTTCAGCGGGCGGCGGGGTCCCCGCAGGGGTGGCGGCCAACCGAAGCCCCACCGGGGCGGCCCCAGGCCCGCCCGCCGCTCAGGCTGCCCGGGAAGGGCGGTGCTGCTTGATATGATTGATCAGGCCGTTGGTGGAGGCGTCGTGCCCGCGGGCCGGACCGTGGGCCCCCAGTTCGGCGTGGATGGTCTTGGCCAGTTGTTTTCCCAGCTCCACCCCCCACTGGTCGAAGGAATTGACGCCCCAGACGACGCCCTGGACGAAGACCTTGTGCTCGTAAAGGGCGATCAGGGCGCCCAGGGTGAGCGGGGTGATCTTGGGCAGCAGCAGGGTGTTGGAGGGCCGATTGCCCGAAAACACCTTGTGGGGCAGGAGCGCTTCCAGGGCCTCGCCGGAGAGCCCCTGGGCCGACAGCTCGGCCCGCGCCTCGGCGGGGGTCTTGCCGCGCATCAGGGCCTCGGTCTGGGCCAGGCAGTTGGCCAGCAGCAGCCTGTGGTGATCGCCGACCGGGTTGTGGCTCTCCACCGGGACGATGAAGTCCGCCGGGATGGGCTGGGTGCCCTGGTGCAACAGCTGGAAAAAGGCGTGCTGGCCGTTGGTGCCGGGCTCCCCCCAGACCACCGGGCCGGTGGCCCAGTCCACGGGCTGTCCGTCGGCGGTGACCGATTTGCCGTTGCTCTCCATTTCCAGTTGCTGCAGGTAGGCCGGCAGCCGGTGCAGGTATTGATCGTAGGGCGCCACGACCTGGCTGGCGGCCCCCAGGAAATTGACGTTCCAGACCCCCAGCAGCCCGAGAATCACCGGCATGTTGGCGGCCAGGGGCGCCTCCCGGAAATGGCGGTCCATGGCGTGGGCCCCGGTCAGCAGCTCCTCGAAGCGCTCCATGCCCACGGCCACGGCGATGGGCAGCCCGATGGCCGACCACAGCGAGAAGCGGCCCCCCACCCAGTCCCAGAATTCGAACATGTTGGCCGTGTCGATGCCGAAGGCGGCCACCTCCGGGCCGTTGGTGGAGACGGCCACGAAGTGCCGCGCGATGGCCGCCTCGTCTGGCACCAGCTCCAGAAACCAGCGGCGCGCGGTGGTGGCGTTGGCCAGGGTCTCCTGGGTGGTGAAGCTCTTGGAGGCGACGATGAACAGGGTGGTTTCGGGCCGCAGACGCCGGAGGGTCTCGGCGATGTGGGTGCCGTCGACGTTGGAGACGAAATGCAGCCGCAGCTCCGGATGGCGGTAGGGCGCCAGCGCCTCGCAGACCATCAGGGGGCCCAGATCCGAGCCGCCGATGCCGATGTTGACCACGTCGCTGATGCAGTCCCCGCTATGGCCCTTCCAGGCGCCGCTGCGGACCGCCGCGCTGAAGGTCCGCACCCGTTCGAGCACCGCGCGCACCGCGGGCATCACGTCCTGGCCCTCCACCGCCACGGGTTCGCCGGAGCGGTTGCGCAAGGCGGTATGCAGCACGGCGCGGTGCTCGGTGCGGTTGATGGGGCGGCCGGCGAACATCTCGCCGATCTTGCGCTCCAGGTCGACGCTGCGCGCCAGCGCCACGAGCAGGTCGATGGTTTCGGCACTGATGCGGTTTTTGGAGTAATCCAGCAGGATGTCGCAGGCCGCGATGGAAAAGGCCTCGAAGCGGCCCGTGTCGGCTTCGAAGAGCGCCCGCATCGGGGTGGCCGCCATCCGGTCGCGGTGGCGCGCAAGCGCCTGCCAGGCCGGGGATTGGGTCAGGGAAGTCATGGCAATGGGATCATTTCTGAAGGTTCCGGAAAAACTCAAAACGCCGCAGCACGGCGGTCGGAGGACTATAAAAAATCGCCGCCGGCCTGTCAAACGGATGGTGCCGCCGCCGCGTTCAGGTCAAAGTTTTCAGCACCACGGCGGTGCGCGCGGGTAGGTAGAGGCTCAGGCGGTCGCAGCCGTCGGCCTCGCCGCCGTCGCGCAGGGTGAAGTGTTCCTGGTCGGGCGCCAAACGGCCGTGGCCGCCGTATTCCGGCCGGTCGCTGTCCAGCACCATGCGGTACTTGCCCTGGGGGGCGGCGAAACGATAGTCGCGGTAGGAGTTGACCGGGTGGAAGTTGAAGACGAAGAGCAGCCCGGCCCGCCGAAAGGCCAACAGCATGTCCTCCTCGTGGATGTAAAGCAGGGCCAGGCGCGGGGCCAGCAGCAGGCGGAAGTGACGCGCCAGCCCGATCATGTCCTTGTCGAAGCGGTCCAGCAGACGGTACTTGAGGTCCGGGGCGTCCACCAGCCCCCACTGGCGCCGCGCGTAGCGATAGGACCAGCCGTTGCCCTCGCGCGGGAAATCGATCCACTCGGGGTGCCCGAACTCGTTGCCCATGAAGTTGAGGTAGCCGTTGCCGGCGGTGGCCAGGGTCACCAGACGGATCATCTTGTGCAGGGCGATGCCGCGCGCCACCCGCCAGTTGTCGTCATCCACGTGCATGTGATGGTACATTTCGGCCCCCATCAGGCGGAAGATCAGGGTCTGATCCCCCACCAGGGCCTGGTCGTGGGACTCGGCGTAGCTGATGGTTTTCTCATCCGAACGGCGGTTGGTGAGCTCATGCCAGAGGGAGCCCAGGTGCCAGTCCTCGTCGCGGGTCTCCTTGATCAGCCGGATCCAGTGGTCCGGCACCCCCATGGCGAAGCGGTAGTCGAAGCCCACCCCGCCGTCTTCGCCGGCCACCGCCAGCCCGGGCATGCCGCTGACGTCCTCGGCGATGGTGACGGCGTCCGGCCGCAGGTCGTGCACCACCTTGTTGGCCAGGGCGAGGTAGGCCAGGGCGTCTTCATCCACGCTGGCGTCGAAATAGTCCTCGTAAGAGGTGAAGGCCCGGCCCAGCCCGTGGTGGTGGTAGAGCATGCTGGTGATGCCGTCGAAGCGGAAGCCGTCCACGCGGTACTCGTCCAGCCAGTAACGGCAGTTGGACAGGAGGAAGTGCAGCACCTGGGGCTTGCCGTAGTCGAAGCAGCGCGAGTCCCAGGCCACGTGAAAGCCGCGCGGACCGTCGTGGAAATACTGGTTGAGGGTGCCGTCGAAGAGGCTGAGCCCCTCCACCTGGTTGGAGACCGCGTGGGAGTGCACCAGGTCGATGACCACCCGCAAGCCGTGGCCGTGGGCGGCGTCGATCAGGGCCTTGAGCTCCTCGGGGGTGCCGAAGCGCGAGGATGCCGCGAAAAAGCTGGCGACGTGGTAGCCGAAGGAGCCGTAGTAGGGGTGGTGCTGAATGGCCATCAACTGCAGGGTGTCGTAGCCGGCGGCGACGATCCGGGGCAATGTCTTTTCGGTGAATTCGCGGTAGGTGCCGATCCCCTCGGCTTCCTGGGCCATGCCCACATGGGCTTCATAGATCAGGGGCGCCGCCGGCCGCGGCGGCGGCTTCGCCCGCCAGCGGTAGGGCTCCGGCGGCTGCCAGACCTGGGCGTTGAAAATGAGGGTCTCGGGGTCCTGGACCACCCGGCGGGCATAGGCCGGTATGCGGTCCCCGCGCCCGCCGGGCCAGTGGATGCTCAGTCGGAAAAGAGTCCCGTGGCCCAGGGCCTCGGCGGGCAGGCGCAGCTCCCAGACCCCCTCCGCATCCAGGCGGTTCAGGGCGTGGGCGGGCGTTTCGCGCCAGCCGTTGATCTCCCCCACCATGTAAAGCGCGCTGGCGTTGGGGGCCCATTCCCGAAAGACCCAGCCCCCATCCCGGAAGTGCAAACCGAAAAATTCGTGGCCGGCGGCAAAATCCCAGAGCGCCATCCGGCCGCCGGTCAGCCGCCTTTCGGTTTGCGCCACCCGCTCCAGCCGCCGCTGGATCACC
>JASFIY010000095.1:0-6695 GCA_050122415.1 Desulfobacteraceae bacterium | reverse complement strand
CGACTGCCACCACGGCGACGGCACCCAGGACATTTACTGGCACGACCCCGACACCCTCTTCATCTCCATGCACCAGGACGGCCGCACCCTCTATCCCGGGACCGGGTTCTCCAACGAACTGGGCGGCCCGAACGCCTTGGGGACGACCGTCAACATCCCCCTGCCGCCGCATACCTCGGAGGAGGGCTTTCTCCACGTCACCCGGCATGTGGTCAAACCCATTCTGGAGGACTTCAAACCCCAGCTGGTGGTCAACTCCGCCGGCCAGGACAACCATTTTTCGGACCCCATCACCAACATGAACTTCTCGGCCCAGGGCTACGCTCAGCTGACCAGCATCCTGCAGCCGGACATCGCCGTGCTGGAAGGCGGCTACGCCATCGAGGGCGCCCTGCCGTACGTCAACGTGGGGATCATCCTGGCCATGGCCGGTTTGGACTACTCCCGGGTGCGGGAGCCCAACTACGACCCCGTCAAAATTCGCCAGACCCGCGAGACCAGCCGCAGGATCGAACAGATCGGCGAACTCACCCTCCAGAACTGGTCCCAGCGGGAGCAGCGTTCGGCGCGCAGCCGCGAGCGCCGAGGACTCGACCGCCGGACGCGCAACATCTTTTACGACACCGACAATCTGCTCGAATCCCAGAAGGAAATCATCAGCATCTGTCCGGACTGCGCGGGTGCCCTGCAGATCGATTCGACCGCCGACCGCGGCCGCCACGTGCTGTGCGTGCACATCCCGCGCAAAGCCTGCCAGGCCTGTAAGGAAATCGGCTACCAGTGGTTCGAAACCGCCCAGCGCGAGGCCTACGACGCCGTAATCCTGCAGGACCGCACCACCGACGCCTATCACCAGCGACAGCATGGCGCCTGAAACCGGCCCCCCTGGGCTGCGGCAAACGCGCATCCGGGCCGCCCTGGTTTTTCGGTCCCGGGTGATCCAGGCCATCCGGCGGTTTTTCGAGCGTCACGCCTACCTGGAGGTGGAAACCCCCCACCGCCTTCCCGCCCAGGCCCCCGAGGCGCATATCGACCCCCAGCCCAGCGGCGAGTGGTTTCTGCAGACCTCGCCGGAGCTGTTGATGAAGCGGCTCCTGGCCGCGGGGTATCCGCGCCTTTTTCAGGTCTGCCGCTGCCACCGCCGCGGGGAGCGCGGCCGGCGTCACCTGCCGGAGTTCACCCTGCTGGAATGGTATCGCGCCGGGATGGATTTTGAGGACATGATGGGGGAGACCGAGCACCTGATCGGGTTTGTGGCCGGGGAGGTGGGGCTGGGCCCGAATCTGGTCTATCAGGGCCGGGCGCTGGACCTGCGTCCGCCATGGCCCCGGCTGTCGGTTGCGACCGCATTCCAGCGCTACGGTTCGCTTTCGATGGCCGATGCGCTGGTGGCCGACCGCTTCGACGAGATCATGGGGCTTGAAATCGAGCCGCGTCTGGGGCGACCCCGGCCGGTGTTTCTCCACGACTACCCGGTGCTTCAGGGGGCTCTGGCCCGCCCGCGGCCGGGCATGCCCGGGGTCGTCGAACGTTTTGAACTCTACATCGCCGGTTTGGAGCTCTGCAACGCCTTCGGCGAACTCACCGATCCCGTTCAGCAAAGGCGGCGGTTTGAGGCTGAAATGGGCGCACGCCGGGCGGCGGGCAAAACGGTGGGGCCGATGCCCGAAAAATTCCTGGCGGCCCTGGAAGGGATGCCCCAGGCGGCCGGCAACGCCCTGGGGGTCGACCGCCTGGTGATGCTCCTATTGGACCGCGCGCAAATCGACGAGGTCGTGGCCTTCACCCCTGAAGAGCTCTGAGCACGACCGGCCGCCGAGCCCGCAACGGCCTTTTTGCGGAACCGTCCTATTTGAGCTTCACGCTGTGTCCGGTTTCGACCTCCCCCTCGCCGCTCAGCAGGGTGGCCTCGGCTTGCCACTCGGAGACCGTCGAAACCTTGGCCTCCCCGGTTTTCAAACCGGGCAGGAAGAACTTTTGGCCCTGGGCGCCTTCGATGGTGGCGCTGTCGTCAAAAATTTCCAGGACCGTCCCGGGCTTGAGCCCGATGGCCGCCCCCGAGGAGAGCACCAGCCGGTCGGCCTCGCGGGCGACGATGAAACCGCGCCAGGATAGCGCGCTCAGCCGCTCGCAGACCCTTTCGGCGGCCGACTCGGCCAGCAGATCGAGGGCCGCGCGGGTCCACGGCAGCATCAGCTCTTCGCTGCGCCGGGGGTCCAGGTCCTCCATTTCGTCGACTTGGGTTCTATGCTCGGTGGTTTCGTCCAGCAGTTTGGCGCCGGTGGCGGTATCGTAAACCACCACCGCTATTTGGACCCGCAGGTAGGTATAGGTGTCCCGGTACCAGAGGATGCCCTTTTCCTGGCGGGTGGCGGAGATCTCCGTCACCGCCGCGGTTAAAATGGCATTCAGGCCCGCCTGCCGGCCGGCCTCGGCCAGCACCAGGTTCTTGGGGCGCCCCGCCTGGGTGTCCCCCTGCTGAAGGGCTGCCATGACGCTTTGAACGCCCCCGTCGCCGTCGGCGGGCATCAAAACCCGCGGGCAACCCTCCCGCAATGTTTGGCTCAGGCGATCCTTGAGCTGTTCTGCCAAGGCATAATTCCGGTAAGGGGTGAGGTTTTCCACCGGCCCGACGGCCAGTGTGCGTTTGAGTCCGTCACCGCTAAACGGCAGCTCGCGGGCCAGCTGGCGGCCTTTCTTCTGAATTTTAGAGACCTGCGTACAGCCGCAGAGCAGGACGCCCACGCACACCAGGCAGAGGCCAATCATGACCACCCCGGGCCACCCCCGGCGGCCGGCTTCCCCGGTCGGCGCCAGCCTTCGGCTGTCCCGCATGCGGGCCGTATTGACAGCCGCGCCGGATTCTGTTAGCGCCACCGGAACCCGATTTTTCAACATCAGCAAGGTGTTCCCATGAGTTCAGTAGATGAGCAGATCTTGAGAGCGGCCAAGGAGATCGTGGTCAAGTTCATTGAAACCGGAAGAATCTCCCCCACCACCTTTCCCGAAACGTTCCGGTCAGTTTACGCGGCGGTCAACGAGACTGTCAAGGGGCTTGCGCCCCCGGCGGACGACCCCCAGGCCCTCCCCAAAAAGTGAGCATCCGTTTGCGCCAAGGGGGGTCTGAGCGGCCGCATTCTTTGATGAACCGGTAAAAGATCGAAATCCAGACGGTTTCGCAAAAAGTTCGATTTGCGGCGCCCAAATCTCAGCGGCGTGAGGCGTACTGCTGTGCGCTGCAGCGACTTCGAGATGCAGTGCAACGCAGAACGTGGACTTTTTGCGGAACCGGCATTGTTTTTCTTACCCGCACTTGCTGAACCCGCAAAAATGGCAGGTCATGCAGCCCTCCTCGAAGCTCACCGTCTGGCCGCAGTCCGGGCAGGTTTCACCCAAGAGGCTGTTGCTGCGTTTGGCGGGGGCGCCCTCGGCGCCGTTTTTCAGGTAGCGCTTTTCCAGAATCCGTCCGATGGCGTCCGGAATCGACAGCACCAGGCCGCCCTTCTGAAACACCGGGTACTCCCCGCCGATTCCCTTGACCTGTTTGACGATCTCGGCGACCTCGACCCCCGAGCGCAGCGCCAGCGAAACCAGCCGCCCGATGGCCTCGGTCTTGGCGGTGGTCGAGCGGCCGGACTTGCCGATGGTGGCGAAGACCTCGAAGGGGCGGCCCTCGTATTCGGTGACGGTCACGTACAGGTGGCCCATGCCCGTCATCATGCGGGTGGTGAACCCCGCCAAAGTCTCCGGCCGCTCCTTCACCAGGGTCATGAACCCCCTGTCGGCGGCCGCTTTGCGGGAAATGGAGAGCACCTGGTTTTCCCGGCTGCCGTCACGGTAGATGGTCACCCCCTTGCATCCCAGCTCGTAGGCCAGGTCGTAGACCATGCGCACGTCGGCCACGCTGGCGTCGTGGGGCAGGTTGACGGTCTTGGAAACCGCGTTGTCGGTGTGCTGCTGAAAGGCGGCCTGCATCCGGATATGCCATTCCGGCGAAATGTCGTGGGCGGTGACGAACACCCGGCGGACCTCCTCGGGGATTTCCGCCATGCCCTGGATGGTGCCCCGGGCGGCAATCCTCTCCATGAGCTCGGGGCTGTAGAAACCGTGCTCCACGGCCGTTTTTTCGAAATGGGGGTTGACCTCGGTCAGCTTGTCGTTGTCCATGACGTGGCGCACGAAGCTCAGGGCGAAAAGGGGCTCGATGCCGCTGGAGCACCCGGCGATGATGCTCAAGGTGCCGGTGGGGGCGATGGTGGTGGTGGTGGCGTTGCGCAGGCGCCCGTTCTTGCGCCCCTTGAAGACGCTCTGGTCGAAGTTTTTGAAAACCCCGCGCTCCCTGGCCAGGGTGCGGGAGGCCTCCCGGGCGGTTTGCTGGACAAAGCCCATCAGCTCGGCCGCGATCTGCAGCGCGGCCTCGGAGTTGTAGGGTACTCCCAGCTGGTAGAGCAGGTCTGCAAAGCCCATGACCCCCAGCCCGATCTTGCGGTTGCCCTGGACCATGGCGGTGATTTCGGGCAGGGGATAGCGAGAGACGTCGATGGTGTCGTCCAAAAAGCGGACCGACCAGCCGATCACCTCTTTGAGGGTCTCGTAGTCGATGGCCGGAGTGCCGGTCTCGGTGCTGACGAACCGCGCCAGGTTGATGGAGCCGAGATTGCAGGCTTCCATGGGCAGCAGCGGCTGCTCGCCGCAGGGGTTGGTGCTTTCGATGGCCCCCAACTCGGGGGTGGGGTTGTCGCGGTTGATGCGGTCCAGGAAAATGATGCCGGGGTCGCCGTTTGCCCAGGCCCGCTCCACCATCAGGTTGTAAACCTCAGCGGCATTGAGGCTGCCCGTCTTGCGCCCGTCGCGGGGGTCCAGCAGGTCATAAGCGCTGCCGGCCTCCAGGGCCCGCATGAACCCATCCGTGACACCGACTGAAATGTTGAAATTGTTGAGGGACTGGGGGTCCTGCTTGCAGTTGATGAACTCCAGGATGTCGGGGTGGTCCACCCGCAGGATGGCCATGTTGGCCCCCCGGCGGGTGCCGCCCTGCTTGACCTGCTCGGTGGCGGTGTTGAAAATTTTCATGAACGACACCGGTCCGGAGGCCACGCCGCCGGTGGAGCCGACATTGCTGTCCTTGGGGCGCAGGCGGGAAAACGAAAACCCGGTGCCGCCGCCGGACTTGTGGATCATGGCGGCGTTGGTCAGGGCGCCGAAGATGCCCTCCATGCTGTCCTCCACGGGCAGCACGAAGCAGGCCGCCAGCTGTCCCAGGCGGCGGCCGGCATTCATCAGGGTGGGGGAGTTGGGCAGGAACTTGGCCTCCACCATCAGCTGGTAGAAGATCTCCGCCACCTCCCGCACCCGGTCTTCACCGCCGTAATTTTTTTCGGCCGAGGCGATGTGGTGCGCCACCCGCTGGAACATCTGCTGCGGGGTTTCCAGCACCGTCCCGTCGGGATCCTTTTTGAGATAGCGCCGTTCGAGGACCTTGCGGGCATTCTCCGAAAGGGAAAGGCCGTTGCGGACGAAGATGCTTTTGTCGAAACGCAGCGATGCGGGCTTGACCAGGCCGTACTCGCGAAACTTGGCTTCGATCAGCTGCTCGATCAGGGGCACGGTGATGGTGGGCAGCTCCAGCGTTTCGATTTCCTGGCGCAGAAATCGGCTGATGGCCATGGCCTGGTCCGTGTCGAGCCCCTTTTCGCGCATCAGGATGTCCGCAAACCGGTGGTCGTCCCAGACGTACTGGCTGAGATCCAGCTGACCGTCTTCCATCAACAGAAATTTGCCCTTTTGACCCATGACAGTCCTCCTGCAGTATCAAAGCGGGGCGCCCCCGGAAATCGGTTTGGGATGGATTGCGCCGCCTGCCAGCATCTTGACGGGTTCACTTCTTTTCATACCAGATGTTGTATGTCAATAGAAAAAAGACCCAACATTTGCTGGTTGACCCGGGCTGCAGGTTTGCCGCCGCCGGTGCCGCAAAAAAGACCGGCGCCGGGGAGGAGGACCTGCCGGCGGCTATTTTTCCAGGTCCTTGGCTTCCATGACGGCCACCTGGGGGTCCACCCGCCAGGTCACCAGCGGGGACAGCAGGTAGAGCAGCTGCTGGGTGAGAACCAGGTAGCCGAAATAGGGGGTCAAGATGAAGACCAGGACCAGCAGCAGATTGATGCGGGTGAACCAGGGGTGGCGGTCCATGAAGCGGCCCATGTGGATGTAGCGGACGGGATAGAGATTCATCAGGCCGGCGGTCAAAATGGTCAGCCAGAAGCTGAAGAGCGCCCAATTGCGCGCCGCCTCGGGGGAGGTGAGCAGGCTCTGGTCCAAGAGGATCAGCGGGGCCGTGATCAGGAGGGCCGCCGCGGGGGTGGGCATTCCCTTGAAGAAACCGGGTATCGGGTGTCGGTCCAGGGTGAAGTAGACCAGGCGGGTGAAGCCCAGCAGGGCGTAAAAGATTGCCACCAGCCCCACCGGCAGGCGGGTCAGCATCGGGTCGGGGAGCGTGCTCAGGCAGATGTAAAAAATCCAGGCCGGCGCGATGCAGAAGCTGACGGCATCGGCGATGTCGTCCAGCACCGCGCCGATGTTGATGCGGCGTCGGTCGTCGGCCGGGTCCCCGGCCGGCTCGGTGAGCCCCAGGCGCCGGGCGACGGCGCCATCCAGCTTGTCAAAGACCGCGGCCCCTATCAGGATCAGGTAAG
>JASFIY010000094.1:0-6785 GCA_050122415.1 Desulfobacteraceae bacterium | reverse complement strand
TGGTCAAGATCGATCTGCTGGGCAACCGCAGTCTCGGCGTGATCCGCGACACCCTGGCCAACCTGCGCCGCAACGGGATCGCCTTCGACGAGGCGCACTGGGACCCCGAAGAGGACCCGGCCACCCGCGCCCGGCTGGCGCGCGGCGAGACCATGGGCTGCTTCTACATCGAGAGCCCGGCCACCCGCCTGCTGCAGCAAAAGACCGGGGTCGGGGATTTCGAGCACCTCGTGATCCACAGCAGCATCATCCGGCCGGCGGCCAACGCGCTGATCCGCGAGTATGTCCGCCGCCTGCGGGGCGGCCCCTGGCAGCCGGCGCACCCCCTGCTGGCCGACGTGTTGGCCGAAACCTACGGCATCATGGTCTACCAGGAGGACGTCTCCCGCGCGGCGGTGGCCCTGGCGGGCTTCTCCGACGTCGACGCCGACGGCCTGCGCAAGGTCATGGCCAAAAAGGACCGGGCCCGCCGGCTGGAGGACTACCGGCAGCGGTTTGCCGCCGGCGCCGGCGCCCGCGGGCTCTCAGCGGCGCAGATCGCGGCCGTCTGGAAGATGATGCTGAGCTTTGCCGGCTACTCCTTCTGCAAGCCCCACAGCGCCAGCTACGCCCGGGTGTCGTTTCAGGCGGCCTACCTCAAGACCCATTTCGCGGCCGAGTTCATGGCCGCCGTGATCAGCAACCAGGGCGGCTTCTACAGCACCTTCGCCTACGTCTCGGAGGCCCGGCGCATGGGCCTGACGGTGCGGCCGCCGGACGTCAACCGCAGCGCGGTCCGCTGGCAGGGGCGCGGGCGGGCCCTGCGGGTGGGGTGGCTGTCGCTGAAGGCCTTGGGCGTGCGCACCTGGGAGCGGATCGTGGCCGCCCGCCGGCAGAGGCCTTACAGCGACATCGGCGACTTTCTGGAGCGCGTGCGCCCCGACGACGCGGAGGCCCGGGCGCTGGTGCACGCCGGGGCCTTCGAGGGCCTGCATCCCGGCGTCAGCCAGGCGGCCCTGTTGTGGGAGGTGGCGCGCTGGCAGGGCGGCCGGCAGCCTCGGTTCGCAGCCCCCGAGCTCTTCGGCCGGCGGCCGCGGCCCCAGCCGCCGGATCTGCCGCCGGAGACCGAGATCGCGCGCCTGCGGCGGGCGTTCGCGGTGCTGGGGTTTCTCTGCGACCGTCACCCCATGACGCTCTATGCCGGGGCGCCGGCGCTGCGGGGGACCGTCAAGGCGGCCGCGCTGGCGCGGCACACCGGACGGCAGGTGCGGGTGGCCGGGCTTTTGATCACCGCCAAGGTGGTGCACACGCGGCGCGGGGAGCCCATGGAGTTCGTCACCTTCGAGGATGAAACCGGGCTGGTGGAGACGACCTTCTTTCCGGCGGCCTACCGGCGCTTCTGCACCCTGCTGGACCGCAGCCGGCCGCTTCTCCTGGAAGGCCGCGTGGAGGAGGATTTCGGGGCCCACACCCTGACGGTGGGCCGGGTGGTGCCCCTGGCGGCTGCCGCCGGGGCATGAGACCGCCGGCGTCCTCAGTCGGCGGTGGCGAAGTCGGCCACCCGGGTTTCGTGCCAGAACTCCCCGTCGCGGGAGAAGCGGATAAAGCCCACATGGCCGCCGGCGGCCGGCATTTCAAGAAAGAGACGGGGGTTGGCGCGGGCGGCTGCGACGGGGTAGCACGCCGGGGCCAGGAAGGGGTCGTCGAGAGCGCTCAGGAGGAGGGTTGGGACCCGGACTTCCGGCAGCAGCGGGCCTGCGCTGCAGCGCGCCCAGTAGTCCTCGGCGTCCTGGAAACCGTGCAGCGGGGCGGTGTAGCGGTCGTCGAAATCCTTGAAGTTGCGGATGGTCTCGAAGCCCGCATCGCTGATCCGGCCGGGCATGAGGGCCATCTTAGCCCGTATCTTGGCGCGGAAAAGCAGCAGAAAGCGTTTCATGTAGACGGCGTTGGCCGGCTCGGCCAGCCGCCAGGAGCTGCTGGCGAGATCGCAGGGAACCGAAATCGCCGCCGCCCGGGAGATGAAAGGGGATATGCCGCGGCCCTTCTCGCCCAGGTAGCGCAGGGTCAGGTTGCCGCCCAGACTGAAGCCCACCAGGGCGACCCGGCGGTAGCGGTTGCCGGCCAGCACGTGTCCCAGGACCGTCTCCAGGTCTTCGGTGGCGCCGCTGTGGTAGGAGCGCGGCAGGCGGTTGGGCTCGCCGCTGCAGCCCCTGAAATTGAAGGCCAGCGCGTCCCAGCCGCGACGGTTGAAGGCTCTCACCATCCCCAGCATGTAGTGGCGGTGGGCATCGCCTTCCAGGCCGTGGAGGACGATCGCCAGGCGGTCGGCGCCTGTGGTGGACCAGTCCAGGTCGATGAAATCCCCGTCGGGGGTGAAAATCCGCTCGCGCCGGTAGCGGACGCCGGAGACCCGTCGGAAGAGGGTCGGGCAGATGGTCTGCAGGTGGGGGTTGCCCAGCAGGGCGGGCGGGCGGTAGCGGCTTGGGGTAATGATCGGCATAACGGGGGCTCCCTTTTCATCTGCCGCGGACGTTGCAAGCGGCGCGGCGGTCGCAACAGGCCATAGCGCCCCGCGGCCTCGGCGTCAAGCCGGAAGGGGCCGCCGGATTGGGGTTGAAAGGCCGGTCGAAAGCCCCTATAATTCTTTCGCGCGGTCCGTCGTTTCCCGGTGTCGATGCGCTTCAGGCAATTCTTGGGGAGAAACCAGGGCCCGCTTTTACGGCCGATGCCCGTTTGCGCCGGCGACCCTCGGCCAGGGTTGAACCACCCGGTGGGCGGCGCGATCGCGGCGCTCAGCCCCCACGCCGTGCGCCGCCTGGGCAGGGCAGGCCGAAACAGGATGCCGCCGCATTCGCGGCGGCCCGCAGGAGGGGTGAAGCATGTGTGATATCAACGTGTTCGTGCGCCGCGAGGGCCGGGAGCAGATGGTGATGGAAAACGTCGATCTGGTCGAGGACCGCGGCGGCCGATTCCACCTGACCAATATTTTCGGCGAGGAAAAGGATGTGGTCGGCAGGATGGTGGCCTTCAACAACAGCCAGAAGCGGATGGTCTTCGAAGCGCTTTAAAGGCCGCGGCGCGGGCCCGTCAGGCGCCGCGCTGCTGGGCCCTTTCGATTTTGGCCCACGAATCCCGCAGCCCCACGGTGCGGTTGAAGACCAGCCGCTCGGGGCTCCCGGGCTGCGTGTCGCGGCAGAAATAGCCCTGGCGCTCGAACTGGAAGCAGGCGCCGGCCGCCGCCGTCGCCAGGCTGGGCTCCACCCGGCTTTCGGTCAGGACCTCCAGCGAGCTGGGGTTTAGACAATCTTCGAAATCCGCGCAGGCCTGGGGGTCCGGTTCGCTGAAAAGGTGGTCGTAGAGCCGGACCTCGGCCGGCAGGGCGTGGGCCGCCGAAACCCAGTGCAGCGTGCCTTTGACCTTGCGGCCGTCCGGCGAGTCGCCGCCGCGGGTGGCCGGGTCGTAGGTGCAGTGCAGCGCGACCACCTCGCCGGCCGCATCCTTGACCACGTCGACACAGGTCACGTAGTAGGCATAGCGCAGGCGCACCTCCCGCCCCGGCGCCAGCCGGAACCATTTGCGCGGCGCCTCTTCCCGGAAATCATCCCGCTCGATGTAAAGCACCTTGGAAAACGGCACCATCCGGCTGCCCCGCTCGGGGTACTCGGGGTGGTTCAGAAAGGCCATCTCCTCCACCTGGCCCTCGGGGTAGTTGTCGATCAC
This sequence comes from Desulfobacteraceae bacterium, assembly GCA_050122415.1. Classification (GTDB taxonomy): domain Bacteria; phylum Desulfobacterota; class Desulfobacteria; order Desulfobacterales; family JAABRJ01; genus JAABRJ01. The sequence continues at coordinate 3,086 of JASFIY010000094.1, read as the reverse complement.
CACCTTCAGCGGCCGCAGCACGCCCATCACCCGCGGGGCGCTGGCGTTGAGATGCTCCCGGATGCAATGCTCCAGCAGGGCGATGTCCACCGTGCTTTCGCGCTTGGCAACCCCGATGCGCTCGCAGAAGGTGCGGATCGCCTCGGGCGGATAGCCCCGCCGGCGAAGGCCCGAGAGGGTCGGCATGCGGGGGTCGTCCCAGCCCGAAACAAAGCCCTTTTCCACCAACTCGATCAGCTTGCGCTTGCTGAGCACGGTGTGGGTGAGGTTCAGGCGGGCGAATTCGATCTGCTGGGGGTGGCAGGGCACCTCCAGGTTGTCCAGCACCCAGTCGTAGAGCGCGCGGTTGTTTTCGAACTCCATGGTGCACACCGAGTGGGTGATCCCCTCGATGGCGTCCGAGAGACAGTGGGTGAAATCGTACATCGGGTAGATGCACCAGCGGTCGCCGGTGCGGTGGTGATGCAGGCGGCGGATGCGGTAGAGCGTCGGGTCGCGCAGGATCAGGTTGGCCGCGGCCATGTCGATCTTGGCGCGCAGGACGTGGCTGCCGTCGGGGAACTCGCCGGCGCGCATGCGCCCGAAGAGGTCCAGGTTCTCTTCCACCGAACGGTCGCGGTAGGGGCTGGGTCTGCCGGGCTCGGTCAGGGTGCCTCGGTATTCGCGGATTTCATCGGCGCTCAGGCTGCAGACGTAGGCCTTGCCGGCCCGGATCAGGGCGACGGCATAGTCGTAGAGGGCTTCGAAATAGTCCGAGGCGAAGTGCAGCCGGTCCTCCCAGTCAAACCCCAGCCAGCGGACGTCGGTCTGGATGGCGGCGACGTACTCGGCGCTTTCCTTGGCCGGGTTGGTGTCGTCGAAGCGCAGGTTGCAGGTGCCGTTGTAATCCCTTGCCAGCCCGAAATTCAGGCAGATGGACTTGGCGTGCCCGATGTGCAGGTAGCCGTTGGGCTCGGGCGGGAAGCGGGTCGCCACGCGGCCGTTGTTTTTACCGGCCCGCAGGTCTTCTTCGATGATGTTCCGGATGAAATTGGGCGGGCCGCTGTCTGCCGCCGGTTCGAAGGCGGTGGGGGTGCCGGTGTTTTTCATGTGGGCTGGGCCTTTGCTGATCGGTTGGGACACGCGTCGGGGTGCTGGCGGCAATTACCCGAACTTCGTTGGGAATAGCCTTATCAACTACAGGAACCTGCGAAGGGGTGTCAACCTCGTTTTTGCCGCCCTCCGGCGTCGAACCGGCGGGATGTGGCCAAGCGGGGAAGCCCAAAGGGGGCTGCCGACCGCCCAGGCTCGGGCGGCCGGCAGCCGAAGGGGGAGTCCTACGGGGTGATTTTGAGCACCATCAGCCCCACGCCGGGTCGCATGACCAGGAACTGGACCGGCTCGTCGTTGCTTTTCTTCAGCCTCCCCCGCAGGGCCTGGGCGTTCTCCACCGGGCTGCGGTTGACCTCCTTGATCAGGTCGCCCTGCCGCAGACCGGCCTCCTCGGCCTTGCTCTCAGGGCTGACGCCGACCACCACCACCCCTTTTTCATCCGGGTCGAGTCCCAACCGCTGGGCGGTTTCGCTGTCGAGATCCCTCACTTGGAGGCCGAACTCGGCGTCACCCCGGGGGCTGTCGATGGCCGCCCTGGCGTCGGGGTCCTGCTCGCGCTTGGCGAGGGTCACCGTGACGGTCTTGGGCTTGCCGTCGCGCACGATCTCAACTTTCAGGCGGCTGCCCACCGGGGAGTTGGCCACCATGGCGGAGAGTTCGCGGCTGCTGGTCACCTTCTGCCCGTCCAGGGCCACGATGATGTCCTGGGCCTTGATGCCGGCCTTGTCGGCCGGGTCGCCGGCGTAGACCTCGGAGACCAGTACCCCCTTGCCGTCCTTGATGCGGTAGTAGTCCGCCAGGTCCGAGGAGAGATCCTGGATGGCCACCCCCAGCCAGCCGCGGGTGACCTCCCCCTTGGACTGCAGCTGGGCGATCACGTTCTGGGCCAGGTCCGAGGGGATGGCGAAGCCGATCCCCTGGCCGCGGGCCACGATCGCCGTGTTGATGCCCACGACCTCGCCCCGCAGGTTGAGCAGCGGCCCGCCGCTGTTGCCGGGGTTGATGGAGGCGTCGGTCTGGATGAAGTCGTCATAGGGCCCCGAGCCGATGATCCGGCCCTTGGCGCTGACGATCCCCACGGTGACCGTCTGCTCCAGGCCGAAGGGGCTCCCGATGGCCATCACCCAGGTGCCCACCGTGAGATCTTCGGATTTCCCCATCTGCAGGGGCTGGAGGTACTTGGAGGGCGCGATTTTGATCAGGGCCAGATCGGTGTTGGGGTCGCGGCCCACCAGTTCGGCGGTAAACTCCTTGCCGTTGGCCAGTTTGACGGTGATCTCGTCGGCGCCGTCGATGACGTGGTTGTTGGTGACGATGTGCCCCTCACGGTCGATGATGAAGCCCGATCCCAGGCTGCGCTGCTTGAAGTCCTGGGAGGGGCCGCGGCGCATGTGCGGGCCGAAGAATTCCTCAAACGGGTTGCCCCGCTCGAAAGGGTTGCCGAAGAAGTGGCGAAAGACCGGGCCGCCGCCTTTCATGGTCTTGACGGTGCGGATGTTGACGACCCCGTCGCGGGCCTCCTTGGCGAGGGCGCTCAGGTTGTTGGGCAGCATCTTCGCGGCGTCGTCTTTGACGGCCGCCGCAGCGCCGCCGGCGGTGATGGCCAGCGCCAGCAGCGCGACCGGCAGCAGCCGGGTGAGGCGGGAAATGTTTTTCTGCAACGCTTTCATGGGGTGACCTCCTTGGCAGTCAAAAGGGTTGTCTTTGCGCCGACCGCTGGTCGGCCGCTGTCCCTGCTTTGACCGCGAAGATATAGCGCCAAGCTTACGGGAAGATGACGCCAAAATTACCAATTGGTCATGTTCGGGTCTGGCGATTTCCTTCAGGATGCGGCAGCGGGTTGCGCTGGGCGGCCCCGGCTGAATCCTGTCGCCCCCGGCCCGGGGGCCTCAGCGCGCCCCGTGCCGGTGGGCTATTTTCTCGAACATGATCACCAGACCGGCCACCAACCGGTAGATGAACTCCACGCCCATGTTCTTGTCGGCCGTCGAATC
>JASFIY010000093.1:0-6847 GCA_050122415.1 Desulfobacteraceae bacterium | reverse complement strand
GCTTTCGGCCAACCCCGATCTGAGCGCCGAGCAGGTGGTTTCGCTTCTGCAGCAGACCGCCGCGCGGGACCTGGACTTCACCCCCTACCCGCGCACGCCGGCGGCCAGCTATGATGCCGACACCAGGTGGGATGTCTCCCCGGTGGCGCCTTTCCAGGACGGGCGTTTCCGTGACAGCCGGGGCCCCGATGGCCCCCGCAGCCCCTGGTTCGGCCACGGCCGCCTGGACGCCCCGGCCGCGGTTGCCGCCGCCATGCGCCTGCGCGGGGGCGGGGCCGCCGTCCTGGCGCTGGAGTCCACCCCGCGCCTGGCGATTCCGGACAATGACCCCCGCGGCGGCCAGGACCGCATCCGGGTCGAGGCCGCCGGCCGGCTGGAAAACCTGCGGGTGCGGGTGGCCATCGACCATTCCTGGATCGGCGATCTGGTGGTCAGCCTGAGGCCGCCCCAGGGGCCCGCTGTGGTGCTCCACAACCGGGCCGGGGCCGGCAAACACGATCTGCGGGAAACCTACGATATGAGCCGGCTGCCGGGGCTGGCGGCCCTCAAGGGGGTGCCGGTGAGCGGAGAGTGGACCCTCCAGGCGGCGGATTTGGCGGACCAGGACGAGGGGACCCTGGTCGGCTGGCAGCTGGAAATCGAATTCGCGGCCGCCCCCCTGCGCGTGGAAGACCGGGAGTCGGTGCCGATTCCGGACAACTCGCCGGCGGGGATCGAAAGGGTGCTTCGGATTGCGGGTGATCCGGTCGTCGGCGACATCGCCGTCGCAGTGGATATCACCCACCCCTGGATCGGGGACCTGCGGGTGGCGCTGCTGCCGCCGGTCGGCGAACCGGTGGTGCTCCACGACCGGCAGGGGGGCAGCGGCGACAATATCGTTCGGACCTGGCGCTCGGGTGAAACGGCCGGCCTGACCGCCCTGCGCGGTCAGCCGGGAGGGGGGCAGTGGCGGCTATCCATCGCCGATCTCTCCGGCCGCGATGTGGGCAAACTCAACCGCTGGTCGATTGAACTCCAGGGCGTCGGCCCATAGGGCGGTTTCCAAGTCCTGGACCAACAGCTGGCAGAGATCCGCGGCCCCTGCGGCGGGGTCGCTGAGGTTGAAGGCGGCATCAATCTCGTGTTTTGCTTTGAGTTGCCATGTTTCCCGCGCCCTATCGCAGGATGCCCTCCAGGATCTCTCGGCGTCCGACCACCCCCAGCAGGCGCCCCATCCGGTCGATCACCGGCACGGGCAGATCGACGCTGTGGTTGATCTCCGCCGCTGTGCGCATCGGCGTGTCTTTGGCGGCGGTGTCCATGGTGCCGGCGGACAGTGCCTGCAGATCCAGATCGGGGCGGTAGGGCACGAGGTTGAGGCAATCCCCGTTGCGGGTGATCCGTTGCGGGCATCCTGTTTCATCCATGGTGCAGATGATCTTGCGCGACCGGTCGAGGGCCTTGGCGTTGTCCTTCGGGGCGATATCGGGTAGATCCGAGAGGGGACGCATCAGGGCGCCGCAGTTGAGCACCTTGAGGGGATTCATGGCGGCCAAGAATTGTTGCACGTAATCGTTGGCCGGGTTGGAGATGATGTGGTTCGGACTTCCGGTCTGGACGATGCGGCCGGCTTCCATGATTGAAACGATATTGCCCAGCTTCAGGGCCTCGTCGAGGTCGTGGCTGACAAATATTATCGTTTTTTTGAGGTCCTGCTGCAGCTGCAGAAGCTCGTCTTGCAGGTGTTCGCGGATCAGGGGATCCAGGGCGGAGAAGGGCTCGTCCATCAGCAGAATATCCGCGTCGGTGGCCAGGGCCCGGGCCAGACCGACCCGTTGTTGCATTCCGCCCGAAAGTTCGCTGGGGTAGGCTTCGGCCCACTCTTCCAGGCGCACCAGGCTGAGCTTCTCGTCGATGATGGTCCGGCAGGCCTTGCGGGATCGACCGGCAAGCTCCAGCCCCAGGCCCACATTCTCGCGGACAGTCCGCCACGGCATGAGGGCGAACTGCTGGAACACCATGGAGATCCGCTCGGTGCGCAAACGGTGAAGGGTGGCGCGGTCGCAGCTGGCGATGTCCACTGGCGCGCCGTTGTCCTCGATCCACACGGCGCCCCGACTGACTTTGTTCAAACCGTTGACACAGCGCAGCAGGGTTGATTTGCCCGAACCGGAGAGCCCCATCAAGACACAGATCTCCCCGGGGCGCACCGCCAGGCTGGCGTCTTTCACGGCCACGACGTTGCCGCTTTCGGCCTGGATTCGATTGCGGTCGGCGCCCTGGTCCAAGAGTTCCATGGCCCGCTGGGGGGTCGGTCCGAAAATGACGTCCACATGTTCACAAGCGATGGCGTGCACCGATCATACTCCTCGGGAGAGCGAACTGCGTTTCGACCCTTCCGGCTGCTTGACCAGGCGGTCGAGCACAATGGCCACGATCACGATGGCCAGACCGGCCTCGAAGCCCTGGGCGATGTTGACCGAATTCAGGGCGCGCACCACCGGTTTGCCCAGGCCGTCGGCCCCCACCAGGGCGGCGATGACCACCATGGAGAGGGAGAGCATGATGCACTGGGTCAACCCGGCCATGATGGTCGGCATGGCGTGGGGCAGCTCCACCTTGAACAGCAGCTGCAGACGCGATGCACCGAAGGCTTTGCCGGCGTCGATGAGCGGGGCCGGCACGCCGGTGATGCCCAGGTAGGTCAACCGGATGGGCGCGGGTATCGCGAAGACCACCGTGGATATAAGGCCCGGCACCATTCCCAGGCCGAAGAGCATGAGCGTGGGGATCAGGTAAACGAAGGTGGGGATGGTCTGCATCAGGTCGAGGATTGGTCGCAGAATCACGTACAGCCAGCGCCGGTGGGCGGCCAGAATTCCCGTGGGAACACCGAAGAGCAAGGAAATCAGGGTCGCGAACAAGACCAGCGCAACGGTTGCGATGGTCTCCTGCCAGTAGCCCAGGTTGAGAACCAGCAGGAGGGCCGCCGCCAAGCCCAGGGCACCCTTCCAACTGCGATGCAGCCCGTAGGCCAGCCCGACAATCACGGCGATCAGGGCCAGGGGCGGGACCTTCTCAAATCCCGAAATGGTATACAGGATCATGGCCTCCAACCCGTCGGAAAACAAACCGAACTGGTCGTCGAAGTTGTCCGTCAGGAATTCGATCATCCCTTGGACCCAGCGGCCGATGGGGATTTTTTGCAGCAGAAATTTCGGCGTCCACTCCATGACCCCTCCGATTACCCTTGCCCTTCCGGCAGGATGCGATGGGCATAGATGCGATCATAATAGGGTTTTAACCGGTCGTAATAGCCTTTGAGGTGATCGCTGTTATGGATGGTGACCTCAAAGGTCTCCATGCTTTTCTGAATGCCCGTGCTCTGGGCGGCATCCCGATGCCAGTCCTTCCAGATTTCCCACTCGGCCTGGTGGCCCGGGTTCCAGGTCATCGCTTCGGGGATAAAGGGCAGGCCCAGGCGGCGGCAGTAGGCCCTGATGATGCCGTCGGGGTTGTCTTCGAGATCATCCGCGTCCACGACGATGGGCGCCTCGCCTTTGAGGTCGGCGACCCTTTCAAAAACCCGGCTGATTTGCATCAACCCGATCTCCTCGACGGACACATCAGGGTTCATGGCGTAATAGGAGGCGATGGCCTTTGCGGGGTCGCGAACCAGAAAGGTGTTGTTGATCTGATTCAGGATCGCATCGTCCGCCACAAGCGGCTCAAAGCAGTGCGAGCACATGTCTTTGAAAAAAACCGGCTGGCTGGCCGCGGCGGCGCTGATGTGCGCCTTGATGCCTTCGTAGTTCGTGGGATGCTCGGGGTCCACGTGCTGCTGGGAGATGGTTGCCCGATCCTGATGGACATAGTAAAGGTAGGAAAAGGGTTCATGCAGAATTTTGAGATCACCGCGTTCCATCATGACCCGCTCGAAAGCGGTGGAGACGGAGCGCGGGTGAGTCCACAGAGCATAAATGGCATTCATTCGGTTTTCCTTTGCAAAAAACACCGTGCGGCGGGGCAGAAAGCTCGTAAGGCCGGCATCGATTTGGAAACGTTGATGAAGCGGTAAAAAGTCGAAAACCAGACGGTTTCGTAAAAAGGCCAAGTTACGGCGCGCAAATCTCAGCGGCGCGAGGCGTACTTATTTACGCCGCAGCGACTTCGAGATGCAGCGCAACGCGGAAATTGGCCTTTTTACGGAACCGTCAACGTTGGGTTTGAGTGGTCGCCTACAGGCCAAGGTGTGCCTTCACGGCCGGTAGACCGGGTTGGCCGTCGACGGTGGTCACCCCTTCGAGCCAGGTGTCCAGCACGGCCGGATGCTCTTTCAGCCACTTGCGGGCCGCCTTTTCCGGTTCCATGCCGCCGTCCAGAATCATCCCCATGACCTCATTTTCCATGGTCAGGGTGAAGAGGAGATTGTTCAGCAGGCGGGCGCTGTTGGGGCACTCCGCCACATACCCCTTGCGCGCGATGGTGTGCACCGTGGCGCCGCCGAAGTCGGGACCGAAGTAATCATCCCCGCCGGACAGATAGGCCATCTCGATGTTGCTGTTCATGGGGTGCGGCTCCCATCCCAGAAAAACGACCCATCGCTTTTTCTTCACCGCGCGTGCGACCTCTCCCAGCATCCCTTGTTCACTGGATTCCACCAGCTTCCAGCCTTTCAGGCCGAAGGCGTCCTTGTCGATCATCATCTGAATCAGACGATTGCCGTCGTTGCCGGGTTCGATGCCGAAGATTTTGCCTCCGAACTTGTCTCTGTGGGCCGCCAGGTCGGCGAAGTCGCGAACCCCGGCCTCATGGACGTAGCGGGGGACCGCCAAGGTATACTTTGCGCCGGTCAGATTGGTTTGGATGACCTCGATGCTGCCGTCGTCCTTGTAGGGGGTGATATCTGCCGTCATGCTTGGCATCCAGAGTCCCAGGAATACATCGATATCCCCGTTTTTCAGGCTGGCAAAAGTCACCGGCAGTCCAAGAACGAGTGTTTTAACCTCGTGTCCCAGGCCCTTGAAGACCGTGGCCGTAAGGGCTGTTGTGGCGGTGATGTCGGTCCAACCCACATCGGCAAAGCGCACCTGCTTGCAAGTGTCTGCCGCGGCTGCGGGCAGGGTGGGGGCGCACAGCAGCAGTCCGATCAGCAGCACCAATCCGTGGAGGGGTCTTTTCTTCATTTTGGCTCCTTTGCTCCTAAAGTGACGTAATCCAAAGCGTCGCGGGATTCTAGTGGAAAGAATTTAAAAGGCGGCGGTAATGGATTTGCGGGGCAGGGATATGGGCTGGGGTGGGGCGGTAGACCCCCGAAGCGGATTCGTATGCGGAGGAAAACCGTAAAAATCGGTGGCATTCAGGGCGAGAAGGAAAATGCGCCGCCAAAGAGGCGATGTCACCTTGTATCAAAGATCTGACGCGGTGAAAATGTGATGCCTGAAACCCCCTGACTCTCATTCAGGTGCTTTCGGGGCGCCCCCTTTCGGCCGCGCCCCCGTCCTCTTGAATTTGAATCAAAGTCAGTTCCGGGTGAGTAAACAACCCATCATTATGGAATTTCTAAAGCAAAGCAGACTGAGGGGGTTTTCTCAACCCGGCTGAAGGCGTCTGGGATATTCTGAGATAGCGATAGATTTGATTAAACCCATTTAAGTGCGTTTTGCGATTAAATAACGTTATATTCTTGGTTTTACGGGTTTATACTTGACGGTGGCAGCCGGTCTTTGCTTTTTTGCCAAAACCGTGTATGGAAGCGCCCCGGAGAGGTCTCTATCCCAAGACGTTGTTGACAAACCCCTTGACAAGGTCGTGATAATGTCCGCAATTCAGCCGACTGCCGCCGCCGGGGTGCCCCGGTGGCTGCCTGACGTGTTGTCCGGCACGTGGGAATTTTTGGCCCGCTATCCCGGGGTCCTCGCCCTGATCGTGATTGCCGTTGGTCTGGGGCTGGCGTTTGTGGCGCGTAAGTTCATCCTCTTTTGGGGACTGAAAATCACCGCGCGAACAACCAACACGCTGGATGAAAAACTGCTGCGCATCGTCGCCGGTGTGGCGGCTCTGGTGGTGGGTTACATCGCGTTGGTGGTCGCGGTTCAGGTGCTGGCTTTGGGCGCGTCCGCCGAGGGGGTGATCATCCGGGTGCTGATGAGCATCCTGATCCTGCAGTTGGTGCGAGCGGCCATGCGGGCCAGCAATGTCGGCCTGGAGATCCTCGGCCATGTTCGCAACCGCTTCGCCATCGTCGAGGAACGCACCATCCCGTTGTTTGACCTGGTGATGACGGTGCTCATTCTGGCCATCGGCGCCTATGCGTTGCTGCAGGTCTGGAACATCGATCCCACCGCCTGGCTGGCCTCGGCCGGGATCATCGGTATCGCGGTCGGTTTCGCGGCGCGCGATACCCTGGCCAATCTTTTCGCCGGTTTTTTCATCATCGCCGATGCCCCTTACAGTCTGGGGGATTATATCGTGCTTGGCAGCGGCGAGCGGGGTTTTGTGGTCAACGTGGGGATCCGCTCCACCCGCATCCGCACCCGCGACGACGTGGAGATCATCATCCCCAATTCGGAGATGGCCAACGCCAAGATAATCAATGAATCCGGCGGAATCCGCAACCGCTACCGCCTTCGCGTCAAGTTGGGGGTCGCCTACGGAAGCGATCTTGACCAGGTGTGCGAGTTGCTCTGCAAAACCGCTGAGGGTCATCCCGAAATAGTTCAAAGCCCACACCCGCGCGTGCGCATTCGCGGCTTTGGGGATTCCAGCGTCGATTTCGAACTGCTCTGCTGGATACGGGACCCGGCGGATCGTGGCCGTGTCAGTCACGAACTCTACATGGCGCTTTACAAGCTGCTGGATCGGGAGG
>JASFIY010000092.1:0-6921 GCA_050122415.1 Desulfobacteraceae bacterium | reverse complement strand
GCAAAGGCCAACAGCAGCTTTACACCTACAAGAGCCTCGCGCCGGAGGTCCAGGGACGTCACATGGAACCCCTGATCGTCCAGCTGGAGGAAAACCCCGACCGCGAAATGTCGGTTCACAACGGTGAAGAGTTCGTCTACGTGCTCAAAGGCGGGGTCGTGCTCGAGGTGGGCGAGGAGCGCTTCGAGTTGGAACCCGGCGACAGCGCCTACTACCTGTCGACAACCCCGCACCTCATCGCCGCCATGAGCGGCAGCGCAACCATTCTGGCCGTAATTTACGAGGGGTAGCCGGGGGCTGCGGTGTGGTCCGGCCGGGCGCCGGGGGTCGGGCACACCGCCGTTTGCGGCCGCCGTAACGATGTCATGCGTTTTTCCAGGAAGAACAAACTGTTCAAAGGGGTCACCCAATCCTTGGGCACCCACAGCCAGCCGGCCGAAATCCTGGAAATCCTGGTCAACGGCATCGCCAGCATCCTCAGGCCCCGGGGGGTGAGCGGCTACCTGGTGGACACGCGCAACTTCGAGATCCAGATGATGGCCGCCAGCGGCCAGATCGAGGATCCGTTCTTTTTCAGGGGGATGCTGTTTGAAAACAAGCCCCGGGCGCACATGGACTGGCGGCGCATCGCGATCAAGGATTTCCTGGGGACGGGCGTAACGGTTTTCGAAATCCCCCTGAGCGCCACCCCCGAGCTGACCGTGGTGGTGTCGATTTTCCTGGCCGGGGAGCAAGATCTGGCCAAGGAGGGCATCGACCTGGTCTGCGACTTGGGAGAGCGCTGCGCCGTGGCCCTGAAACGCGCCCTGGCCAGTGCCCGCCAAACCGCCAGTGAAAACCGGACGGTGGTCCAGGGCCTGACCCTGAGCCTGCGGGACAAGGACCCCATCACCTACGGGCATTCGCTCAAGGTCGCCGAGTACAGCCGCATGACGGCCGAGGCCCTGGGCATGAGCCTCAAGAAGGCCGAGCGCCTCTACCAGGCCGGGCTGTTGCACGATATCGGCAAGATCCGCTTGAGCCGCCAGCTGCTTCACAATCTGGGGCAGCTGTCGGCCGAGGAATTCGACATCGTCAAATATCACCCCCTGATCGGGGAGAAGATCTTGCGGCAGTTTCCCTTCCTGGCGGACATCCTACCCGCCGTGCTTTACCACCACGAGCGTTTCGACGGCTCCGGCTATCCCCGGGGACTGGGCGGCGACGACATCCCGCTGGGGGCCCGGATCGTGGCGGTCTGCGACGCCTTCGACGCCATGATTTCGGAGCGTCCGCACATGGGCCGCATGGACCCGGCCGAGGCCCAGATCAAGCTCAAGAGCAACGCCGGCCTGCTCTACGATCCCCGGGTGGTGGATGCCTTTCTGAGCGCCGGCCGCGCCCATCCCGAAGCCCTGGCGCCGTACAAAATCCCCGCCGACCTCAAGGATGCCGAAGGCGAGATCGTGATCAAATCCGACCGCCAAACCCTGATCTCCAGGGGCCGGCTGAAGTATATGGGATACCTCGGAGAATGCTATCACTTTAAGATGATCGAAGGGAGTTGAAGATGGACAAACTGCTGTGGCAACCGTCCCAAGAGCGCATCCTGAAAACCAACATGTACCGGTTCATCCAGTTCGTCAACGCGCGGCACGGCAAGAGTTTCAGCGATTATCCGCAGCTCTATCAGTGGTCCGTGGACAATATCGCCGACTTCTGGGCGGCCATGTGGGATTTTGCCGACATCCGGGCCTCCCGGCCCTACACCGAGGTGATCGACGATGTCGCCAAAATGCCCGGCGCCAAGTGGTTCAGCGATGCACGCCTGAATTTCGCCGAAAACCTGCTGCGCTACCGGGACGACCGGGTGGCGCTGGTCTTCAAGGGCGAAGACCAGGAGGCCGTCCGCCTTACCTATGCCCAGCTCTACGACGAGGTCGCCCGGGTGGCCAAAGCGCTGCGCGCCATGGGGGTCAGCGCCGGCGACCGCGTGGTGGGCTTCATGCCCAACATGCCCCAGACCACCATCGCCATGCTGGCGGCCACCAGCATCGGGGCCATGTGGTCCTCGTGCTCGCCGGATTTCGGCATCAAAGGCGTGCTGGACCGCTTCGGCCAGATCAAGCCCAAGGTCATTTTCACGGCCAACGGCTACTCCTTCAAAGGCAAAAAAATCGATTCCCTGGCCCGCATCGCCGACATCCTCAAAAACCTGCCCTCCATCGAGAAGGTCGTGGTGGTGCCCTACACGAACCCCGCCCCGGACATCAGCGCGGTGCCCAAGGCGGAGCTGTTCGATGACTTCAAGTCGGCCGAGGAGGGCCTTACGATCGACTTCGCCCAGCTGCCCTTCGATCACCCGCTCTACATCATGTACTCCTCGGGCACCACCGGGCTTCCCAAGTGCATGGTCCAGAGCGCGGGCGGAATCCTTATCCACCAGATGAAGGAATTGATCCTGCACACCGACCTCAAGCGTGAGGACGTGATTTTCTATTTCACCACCTGCGGTTGGATGATGTGGAACTGGCTGACCAGCGCCCTCTCGGTGGGGGCCACCGTGGTGCTCTTCGACGGCAACCCGTTCCACCCCCAGCCCGGTGCCCTCTGGGAAATGGCCGAAAAGGAGAAAATCACGGTCTTCGGCACCAGCGCCGGCTATCTGAACGCCCTGCAGAACTTCGGCGTCAAACCCGGCAAAACCTACGATCTCGCCCCGCTCAGGGCGGTGCTCTCCACGGGCTCGCCGCTCTCCGAAGAGGGTTTTGATTTCGTCTACTCCGAGATCAAGAAGGACCTTCAGCTGGCGTCGATTTCAGGCGGCACCGACCTCAACGGCTGTTTTGCGCTGGGCAACCCCATGGGACCCGTTTATTCGGGCGAGCTGCAGTGCCGCGGCCTGGGGATGAAGGTTTTGGCCTTCGACGAAAACGGGCAGCCGGTCATCGGCCAGCAAGGTGAGCTGGTCTGCACCGCGCCCTTTCCCTCGATGCCGATCTACTTCTGGAACGACCCCGACAACAGCAAATACCACGCGGCCTATTTCGACGTGTACCCCAGTGTGTGGCGCCACGGGGACTTCATCAAGATCAGCAGCCGCGGCGGGGTGACCATCTACGGCCGCTCGGACGCCACCCTCAACCCGGGCGGGGTGCGCATCGGCACCGCCGAAATCTACCGCCAGGTGGAGCAGCTCGAGGAGATCGAGGACAGCGTGGTGGTCGGCCAGCCCTGGAAGGGGGACGTGCGGGTGGTGCTCTTCGTCAAGCTGATGCCCGGCTTCGAGCTCACCGAGGACCTCAAAAAGCGGATCTGCAAAACCATCCGCGAAAACGCCTCCCCGCGGCACGTGCCGTCCAAGATCATCACGGTGCCGGCGGTACCCTACACGCTGAACATGAAGAAGGTCGAATTGGCGGTGCGCAAGGTGATCCAGGGCCAGGAGGTCAAGAACAAGGACGCCCTGAGCAACCCCGAGGTGCTGGACTTTTACGCCGATATCAAGGAACTGCAGGAGGACTGATCGCCCAGGGTCGACGCGGGCGGGCCATTGCCGGGGGGCTCCCCGCGGCGGCCCGCCCGCCGCGGCTACTTGTTGATGATGATCTGAAACTGAGGTGGGTCGGCGAAGCGGGTCACATCCACCGGCTCGAGGCGTACCTCGCGCAAAGTGACCGTTTCGGTCTTCAGGCGTTTGGTGATGGTCTTTGGGGCGTCCGTGTCCAGCCCGGACGTGTAGTGGGCGTCCACGCTCAGGGTGCTCTTGACCGGGTAGCCGGTGGCCTGGTGCAGCTTGTCAAGCAGGGGCTCCAGGGGCCCGTCCCAGGACTTGAGCAGATCCGAGAAGTTGCCCAGGCGTTCGGCCTCGATGCCCAGCCGCCGGGCCAGGGCCTCGCGGAAGGCCACAACGTCGGCGTAACCCGGGACCTCTTCGGAGAGCCACAACTCCTGGCGCATGACCGTCACGCTGCGCGACTTTTTCTTGAGGTCGTCGGTGCCGGTGATCAGCTCGGCCGTAACACGCCGACAGGGGTAGCCGTCGACGGTTTCCAGCGCCTCGGCCACGGTGATCTCCAAGGTCGGCGGGATGGATTGGTAGCGCTCCTTTAGAAATTCGCGCACCTCCTCGTAATCGTCTTGCCTGTTTTGAACCCAGCGACTTTCGATCATTTTTTGGAGGGGAAAAACATAAATCCGGTCGTTTTGCCAGTCGATTTCCCGGATTTCATCGCGATCCAGGAAAAAATAGCTGGCGACCTTTTCCTCCTTGACCTCGCCGAAAAAGCGTTTCATCCAGCTGCCGGTGAAACGGGTCTTCTTTTCCAGAAATTTCCCCGCCGGCGCGTAGGCCACGGTCAGCTCGGTTTCCTTCTCGCCCAGCATCAGCTCGGTCATGCGGTGATCGTTGATGAAAATCGCATCGGCGCGCGCGGCGGCGGCCGGCAGCCCCAGCAAGGCGGCGGCCAGCAGCAGGGCGGCAAGCGTCGGCGGTGGTTTGGCAGGCAAGCGGTTCATAGGCCCAACAGTTTCTGGTGGATGTAGCCGCAGACCACCATGGTCGCCAGTGGAATGCAGAGGCCGAAAAAGGAACCCCACAAGATGCTGTGGCTGGGGTCAAACCCGAATGGTTTGGTGAAATACAGGATGAAGTTGATGCCCACTCCAAGAAAAAGATAAATATTGTACCACATGCGCCGTTTCTGCATCCAACGCTGGCGCCGGGCCTCGAGATCGTCCGTCTGGTTCATCGAAGCGCCTCCCGGGTGGGGGGGGTTGACAATCGCCGGGGAAACCCGCGGGGTCTCCCCGATCAGCGAGCCCTCAGTATCATAGGCCCGGACATATTTCAAAGTCTTTCGGGCCGCGGCATTCCAAAGGGTGCGGCGGTGGAGGGAAAATTGCATAATTTCGGAGTATTAACCGGAGGAGGAAATTCCTTGACACCCGACGGTCAAGGGGCTATCTTCGATTGAGCGCTCGTTCAGAACGGAACGGCCCGCCCTGCCCGACGGACGGGATCATCACCCTTACTGCCGGCAAAACGCCTTTCACGGGAGGTCACCATGTCGTTTAACACCATCACCATCGAGCAGCATGAGCACATCGCCACCCTGACCCTCAACCGCCCCGAGCAGATGAACACCTTCAACAGCGAGATGGCCCGGGAACTGAACCAGGGCCTGCGCGATCTGGACGCCGACCCCGAGGCCCGGGTGGTGGTCATCCGCGGCGCCGGCAAGGCCTTTTGCGCCGGCATCGACCTCAAGGAGTTTTTCGGCAAGAACCATCTCGAATACAAGCAGTGGGTCGCCCTGATGGAGGAGATGGCCCTGACCATCGCCGGAATGAAAAAGCCGGTGATCGCATCCGCCCATGGCTTCGCCGTCGCCAACGGCGGCGGTCTGATCGCCGCCGCCGACCTGGCGGTGGTGGCCGAAGGCACCCGCATCGGGCTGACGGCCGTCAGCGTGGGGCTTTTCTGCATGGGGCCGGCCGTGCCGGTTTCGCGCTCCCTGGGGCGCAAGCGCGCCCTGGAGATGCTGCTCACCGGCGACATGATCGACGCCCGGACCGCCGAGCAGTGGGGGCTGGTCAACAAGGTGGTCCCCAAAGAAGAGTTGGCCGCGGCCACCGGTGAGTTGGCCCGCAAGCTGGCCAAAAAGAGCCCCCTGGCCGTCCAGATGGGCAAGCAGGCCTTTTACGGTATGTCGGACATGGAGTACGCCAAGGCCCTGGAGTATTCCAACGAGATGTTCGCCTCGCTGTGCATCACCGAGGACGGCCAGGAGGGGGTCGAGGCCTTTCTGAACAAACGCAGCCCGGAGTGGAAGCTCAGGTGATTCCCCGGTCGCGGCGCCGACCGGATCTTCCATCGCAGCATCCCGCGGCCGCTGCCGGCAGCGGCCTTCCCCCGGTTGCCAACCCAGGCCGGTGGCGGCCACAACCCCAACGCGGAGGAGATTCACACGGCATGAATGAAATGCGACAGATCATTGCGGAGACCGATCAGGAGACCCTGGTCCAGCTGGTGGTGGATGCTTTGCGCCGGACCGTGGTGCACTACGGCCACTGGTTTGCCCAGGTGGAGCATCAACTGGGAATGGAAAAAGCCCTGGCGGTGGAAGAGGACGTCTGGAGCGCCAGCCTCGGCAATCAGGTCCAGCGTCTGGGCAAAACGCTTGACTTTCCGGTGGAAAACGGCATCCCGGCGGTCTTGAACCGCTTTTCCAAGGAGACCCTGATCGACCTGCTGGAAAAACTCGGGGTCAACTGGCTGGCCAACGACGGGATCTGGTTCCAGGCCGTGGAACGGCGCTTCGGCATGAACGACGCCAAGCGCTGCAACGACTCCTGCTGGACCCGCTACTCGCCCTTCGAAGCCGAGCGCATCAAAAAGATCCTCAAGCTGCCCGAAAACGGCGGCATCCCCGCACTGCACAAGGCCCTGGCCTTTCGCATGTACGCCCTGATCAACGAGCAGTCGGTGGAGCAGGTGGACGAGAACTGCATCATCTTCCGCATGAACAAGTGCCGCGTGCAGGCCGCCCGCCAGCGCCGGGGCCTTCCGGACTACCCCTGCAAGTCGGTGGGGCTGGTGGAGTACCCCTATTTCGCCAGCGCCATCGACCGGCGCATCCAGACCGAGTGCATCGGCTGCCCGCCCGACCCCCACCCCGAAGACTGGTTCTGTGCCTGGAAGTTCACCCTGGAGGCCTGATCGCCGCCGGCAGCCCCGCCCCGCGGGGCTGCCCGGCGTCGAGAACCCGCCCCCAAAAAACCCAATCCACACATGGGAGGCTTCTCAGATGGCCGACAATATCCTATATTTTGCGATGAACCGCTGCACCAGCGTGGAACAGTCCGACGACACGACGCTGCGCTCCACCTGCCGCCTCCAGGACACGCTCACCACCGCCGCGGTGACCCTTACGGTGAAAC
>JASFIY010000091.1:0-6942 GCA_050122415.1 Desulfobacteraceae bacterium | reverse complement strand
TGAATGCCCAGGTGCTTGCTCATGATGTACATCGGGCAGCCTTTGACCATGCAGAAGCCGCTGCGCACCCGCAGCCCCGCGTGCCGAAGGTTCTGCTCCCTTACGCTGATGCCGAGCTTTTCGGCCAGATCTTTGAGATGCTGATAAAGTTCTTCGGCTTTCATGGCGGTTTTGGGGACATTTTGGGACGAATGGATCCGATTACCCTTGCAAACCCCCGGTATTGTGTTATATTCAGCCCAAATTGAACTTTTTCAGAAAAAAGGAGGTCAGAATGCAGTCGTTCCCACTCGATCGCTCCCAAACCCAAACCCAGGTCCAGGTCAATGCCTTTGTTCGCAGCGTTTACAACTGGATGGCGGTCGGTCTGGCCCTGACCGGGTTTGTGGCCTATTACGTTTCCACCAGCGAAGCCATCCTGCGGATGGTCTTCGGCTCCCCGATGGTTTTGATAATCCTGGTGATCGCCCAGCTGGGGATGGTGTTTACCCTGGCATCGCGGGTCCACAAGATGGAGGCCTCCACCGCGACGGCGGTTTTCGTGGTCTACTCGGCCCTAAACGGGGTGACCCTGTCCTCGATCTTTCTGGTGTACGCCAGAACGTCGATCGTCTCGGTTTTCTTCGTCTGCGCGGCCACCTTTCTGGCCTGCAGCGTCTACGGCTGGTTCACCCGTCGGGACCTGACCTCGATGGGCAATTTCATGTTCATGGGCTTGATCGGGATCATCATTGCCAGCCTGGCCAATCTGTTCTTCAAGAGCTCCGGGCTGCAGGCCATCATCAGTTATATCGGTGTTCTGGTGTTCGTCGGGCTGACCGCCTACGACACCCAGAAAATCAAGAACATGGCCCTCTCCCAGCCCGCGGGGCTCGAGGCCGGGGTGGTCCGCAAAGGCGCCATCATGGGGGCCCTGTCCCTCTACCTGGACTTCATCAACCTTTTCATCATGCTGCTCCACATTTTTGGCGGCAGCCGCGAGTAACCCCTTCTTCGCGTACTTTCCCCCCATTGCCAACACCCTCCTGGGCCACAATCCCCGGAGGGTGTTTTTTTCTATAAGAATAAACAATCAAGCGCCCAGCCGCCCACGCACCACATCGGCGATCTGCCGGCAAAGGCGCTCGGTTTCCTCACGGCTGGGAGCCTCCACCATCACCCGGCAAAGGGCCTGGGTGCCCGAGTAGCGCACCAGGACCCGACCCCTGCCGTTCAAAACGGCTTCGGCCGCGCGGATCGCTTGGGAAATGGCCGGCTCGGTCTCGATGGGGGGCTTGTCTCGGACCGCCACATTGAGGGTCAGCTGCGGGAAGACGGTCATCACACGGCGCAGGCGGGACAAAGGCTTGCCTTCGCTTTGGACGACCTCCAACAGTTTCAGGGCGGCCAGCAGGCCGTCGCCGGTGGTGTGGTCTTCCAGAAAGATCATGTGACCGGAGTCTTCGCCGCCCACCACGGCCCCGCAGGCCCGCATCTTTTCCAGGACCTGGCGGTCGCCCACGGCGGCGCTGTGGTGGGCGATGCCCAGTTCGGCCAGGGCCTTTTCAAGCCCCATGTTGCTCATGACGGTGGACACCACCGCGCCACCCTTCAGACGTCCCGCGGCCTGCAGCCCCTTGGCGCAGACGGCCAGCACCTGATCCCCGGTGAGGGGCTCCCCCTTTTCGTCGACCGCGATCAGGCGGTCGCCGTCGCCGTCGAAGGCCAGACCGATATCGGCAGCCTCCGCCACCACCTGCCGCGCCAGCGTTTCGGGGTGCTGGGAGCCGCAGCCGGCATTGATGTTGCGGCCGTCGGGCTCGTTGAACAGCGTGGTCACCGCGGCGCCCAAGGCGCTGAAGAGCCGCGGCGCGACCTCCGAGGTTGCGCCGTTGGCGCAGTCCAGAACGATTCGGCGCCCGGAAAGGAAATCTCCGGACGGTGCGGTGGCGATCAAAAAGTTGACATAACGCTGACCCGCATCGGGCACGGGGCGCACGCGGCCGGTCGTTTGGATGCTCTCGGCCCTCGCGGCAAGATCGGCCTTCAGCACCAGCGCCTCGATTTCGGCCTCGGATACATCCGAGAGCTTGTATCCGTCACCTGTGAAGATCTTGAGCCCGTTGTCCTGGAAGGGGTTGTGGGAGGCGGAGACGACGATACCGGCGGCCCCCTTTGCGGCCCGCGTGAGGTGGGCCACCCCCGGTGTGGGCAGCACCCCCGCCATGGCGACGTTGCCCCCCATGGAGCAGATGCCGGCCGCCAGTGCGTGGGCCAGCATGTCCCCGGAGATGCGGGTGTCGCGGCCGATCACAAACGGGGCGCCGTCCGAGGGTGCAAACAGGACCGCCAGCGCCCGCCCTACGCGCAACGCCATCTCGGCGGTCATCGGGTCGGTGTTGGCCACCCCGCGAATGCCGTCGGTGCCGAACAAGATGCCAATAAAAGAAAATTTCCTTTCTTCAATCGCGGGGCGTGAGCGAGGGCAACGGCGCCAGGGCCGCGGCGCTGAAACGGTCCACGACCGCCTGCAGCCAGCGGGTGCCGGCAACCGCAACGGCGGGCTCCAGACCCTGGATGGTGGTCAGATAGTCTCTGCCGGCGGTGCGGAGGGGGTGCTGGATTTTTTCCAGAAAGGCATTCCGCAGGCTTTCGGGTCCGGGGTCGTCTTTCTGCTGGATCATGATGGCCTTCATCTCGGGCCAGCCGGCGGTGATTTCCGCCTTCTCCCGCAGCAGGGCCTCCGAGGCGCCCTCGCGCGCGCTTTCGCGATAGCGCCGGGCCGATTCGGGAAGTTTGGCACAGAAGCGCCCGAACTGGCGCAGCCGCTCGTCGATGGCCGCGTCCGTCGCCGCCAGCAGACCTTCCAGGAGCGTCTGCGGAAAATCCGCTGAGACAAACTGGGCGCGGACGTGGCCATACCACTGCTTCAAGGCCGCCAGGTTGGCCAGGTAGGCGAGGTTGTTGATGACGATGCGCCGAATCCCGCGATAGAGTCCGGGGGTAAAGGGGATGCTGCCGCTTTTCAGACCGCCATCGAACACCAGCCGCCCGGGTTGCGGCACGTCCTTGCGGTAGACGCATCCGGCGGCGACAACGGTGCCGAAGGCCAATCGGCAGGGGCCCACCAGGCCGCCCTGCCCGCCCAGAAAAACCGGCCGCTGGTTGAGCATCACGCCCGAGGGCACGTCCCCCAGGAGCGACGGCGTGGCCTTGTCCTGGTTGGGGGTATAGTTGAAGTGGATGTAGGCGCTGCCCACCTCGCTGTGGTCCTGCGGGCTGGTGCCGCCGGCCATCAGGCAGTCGCAGAAATTGATCAGGCTGCCGAGGGTCACGAAGGGAAACAGGATGGTCTGCTTGAGCCCCACGGTGTGGGCCCCGCTGGCCCCCTCCTCCAGGATCGTGCCTTCGCGGACGTGGGCCCCCGAGCCCATGGCGGCCTGTTTCAGAAAAACCGCCCCCCGGAAGAACCCCCCGTTGAGCCGCACCGCGGGGCCCACATGGCAGTTTTCAAGGGTTGCGGGGCTTTCGTAGCCGATTTCGGCCCCTTGCAAGATCAGGGTGCGGCGGCCGAAGATCCTGGTGCCGGCATGAAGCACCACCCCTTCGGCCGAGATCCGCGCGGGATCGACCTCCGCGCCGATTTCCACGCTGGCCGGGGCCGGGATGCGAACCCCCTTATTCAGCAGGATCCCGATGGGATCCGGAGACGATGATGTCATCCAAAACCTCTCGCGGTCGGGGTTGAACCAGGGTTTGTTCTATACTATAAGCGGTTTGAGTGATGCAAACCATTCGTCAAGCCCTCATCGCGCTTCTCTCCGCTGAGCCCTTGTGCGCCCGGGAGTTATCCCGGATCTTGGGCATTCGCGAGAAAGAAGTCTGCGAGCATCTGGTGCACATCGAGCGCACGGCCGTGGCGCGCCGCCAAAAGCTCCTGACCCTGCCCTTCGCCTGTCTCGACTGCGGCTTTGTCTTCCGCAACCGCAAACGCTTCACCCGGCCGGGAAAATGCCCGCGCTGCCGCGGCACGCATATCGAAGTGCCCCGCTTCCAGTTGCGCTGAGGTATCGCTTGGAATTGTCCGCCAGCGGCTGCCGCGCATCATGGCGGGTTTGTTGAAAGGACGATCGTCGCAAAATGAGAATGTGGCTGCTCTGCCTGACCGCCGGGGTCCTCTGGGGCTGCGCCCTGGCCCCGAGCCCCCGGGAAACAAGGGAACCGGGCGATTGGCGCGGGGTCGAGCGCCTGGTTTTGGCCCCCTTCAGCGGTGACCATGGCGAAATCCTGCAGCGCGCCCTTTTCGAGCGCCTGACGGTGGAAGGCGGTCTAAAAGCCGTCTACCTGGAGGACCGCCTTTGGGGGGCACCCCAAAACCTTGAAGACCCCGAAGGCCGGCGTGCGCGCCTGATAACCTGGCAGCCCACGGCCGATGCGGTCGTGAGCGCCCGCACCCGCGCGACGATAATCGACAGCCCGGGCGCCGACCGGGTGGAAGTGCGCGAGGGCACCGGGCAGTTCAGACAAATCCGCAACGTCGACGGCGACTGGGTGTCCGTCGAGATCATGCGCACGCGACTGCGGCGGGTTCCATTTGTCGTCCGGCAGGCAACCCTCTCGGCCGATTTCCGGCTGGATCACCTCCGGCAAGCCGGGATGTCCTTTGAGAGCAGCGTGACGGTTGCCGGCACCGAAAAATACGGCGGCGACAGCCCGCTGCCGATCACGGCGCTGCCCGCCGCGGATGCGAGTGCACAGGCGCTTGCCGAGCGCCTGGCCGCCCGCATGGCGCTCGAGATCGCCGGTGGCCCCTTTCCGCAGCCGTGATGGCGCACGAAAAACAGGTCCTTCCAAGTTCCAAGCAACTCAAGCGCCCGTCCCCACAGGTGGTGTAATTCCTCGTCTATTAGCGGTATGCCCGGCAAAATTGCCTTCTGCCAAAACACCGCACGACGGGATAAAAAACTTTCCTGTTGAAGTGCTGCGGGCTATTCCGGCCTGGCCGCTGGCGGGGGTCAAAGTTTTGAGCCCTGCTGCGCAAAACAAAAACGGGATGGTGACCGGTGAACACCATCCCGTTTTTTGCCGCTGCGCACAATAGCGTTCGCCGCCCGTGCGATCATTCCGGAAATCGGTACAGCACGGCCCCCCAGGTCAGGCCCGCCCCTAATCCGATGAAAAGAACGGTGCTGCCCGCTCCGATCTTCTTTTGCTCCAATGCGTCGTCGCACGCCATGGGAATGCTGGCGGCGGTGGTGTTGCCGTAGCGGTGGATGTTGCTGAAGAGTTTTTCCTCCGGCAGCCCCAAGGATTTCATAAATGCCTGGTTGATGCGCAGGTTGGCCTGGTGGGGAATCACCATATCGATGTCGTCCACCGTCAGGCCGGCCTTGTCCAGGACTTCCCGGGCCGCTTCGGGGAGCCGCCGGACCGCCTGCTTGAAAACGGACTTGCCTTCCATTTTCGGCCAGTGGCGCCCCTCGCGGATCATCGCCTCGGAGATGCCCGGCTTTTCGCGGAATGCGGGCGCTTCCATCATCAGGATATCGGCGAATTCCCCCTGAGCGTACAGGACCGAGGCCAGCACCCCGGCGGGTGCATCGGTTGCAACGGCCTCCAGGCAGACCGCGCCGGCCGCATCGCCGAAAAGAACGGCGATGTCACGGCCCCGGGTGGAAATGTCCAGGCAACTGCTGTGAACCTCGCCGCCGACGAAAAGAATCCGCCGGTAGAGGCCGCTGCGGATGAAGGCGTCGGCCATGGCGAGGCCGTAAAGAAAGGCGGAACACTGCTGGCGGATGTCCAGCGCCGGGGTTTCGGAGAGCCCCAGTTTGTGCTGCAGCAGGCAACCGGGACCTGGAAAGAAGATATCGGGGCTGAGGGTCCCGAAAATGATCAGGTCGATATCCGCGGGGCGCCAGCCCGCCCGTTCAAGGGCAATTTTGGCGGCCTCCAAACCCAGGTCGGAGGCCCCCACCCCGCCCTCCTCCGGAATCCAGTGGCGCTGCTCGATGCCGGTTCGCTGCCGGATCCATTCATCCGAGGTGTCCATCCAGCGGGTGAGGTCCTGGTTGGTGACCACCCGGGGGGGAACGTAGCGTCCGGTTCCTTTAATGATGGTTTTAAGGGGTTGGTTCATGGGGCGAAAATCTCCTGGCCTGCGGGGACGGGCCGCCTCATGCGCTTTGGCACGCGCTTCTATTTTTCATGGGTCCCGTGCCAGAGGGCATCGTGCAGTCCTGAAGCCCGTTCAATTTTTTTGGACACGGCAGCGGTTAAACCACCTTCGGGTCCCCAGATCAACACTTTTTCTCGGGCCCGGGTAACCGCGGTGTAAAGCAGCTCCCGGGTGAGGAGGGGGGATTCGTTCTCCGGTAAAATGACCAGCACCGAATCGAACTCCGAGCCCTGACTTTTGTGGACCGTCATGGCAAAAACGGTCTCGTGGGCCGGCAGGCGCTGGGGCGGCAAGCGCCGGACGCCCCCGTCCGGGCCGGTGAAGCAGGCATCCTGCCGGTCCGTGCGTCCCTCGGCGGGCAGGACAACCCCTAGATCGCCGTTGAAAAGTCCCATATCGTGATCGTTGCGCGTAATCAGCAGCGGGCGCCGGGTGTACCAGCGGTCGGACGGGTCGATCCAGCCGCTGCGTCCCAGGCTGGACTCGGCCAGCCGGTTGAGCGCCTGGACGCCGCAGGGGCCCCGGTTGAAGGGCGTCAAGACGGTGAAGCGCCCGAGGGCTTGCAAGGCCTCGGCCGGGCTTTCAGCGCTCAGATAGTCCCGGTAGCCCTGGCGAAATCGTTCGGCAAGCCGCTTCTCAAATTCCCCGGGCGCAGGCAGCGGCTGCCAGCAGACGCTGCCGTCCGGCGGCCTCCGCAACAGATCGGCCGCGGCCGCCGCGTCGCCGGCGTTGACCGCGCGGCTGAGACGCCCGATTGCGCTGCCCTCGGCAAAGCGGTAGTTGTG
>JASFIY010000090.1:0-6964 GCA_050122415.1 Desulfobacteraceae bacterium | reverse complement strand
AAGTCGCTGCGGCGTAAAGTAGTACGCCTCACGCCGCTGAGATTTGCGCGCCGTATCTTGAACTTTTTGCGAAACCGTCTGGATTTTGACCTCTTACCGGTTCATCAAACTTGGCGGGATGAAAAACCAAAGAGCGGTCATGCGGGGGTGACGTCCACCCGACGGGCGGCGTCCGGTATAGGTGGCGCTAAATTCCGAGGTAGGCTTTCCTGACCGCTTCGTTGGCCAGCAGGCTGGCGGCCGCATCGGCCAGGGTGATCCGGCCGTTTTCCATGACATAGCCCCGGTGGGCGACCTTCAGGGCCAGGTTGGCGTTTTGCTCCACCAGGAAGATCGTGGTTTTCTGCTCCTGATTGATCTTCCGGATGATGTCGAAAATCTGGCGCACCACCAGGGGGGCCAGACCGAGGGAGGGCTCGTCGAGCAGCAGCAGCCGGGGGCGGGCCATCAGCGCCCGGGAGATGGCCAGCATCTGCTGCTCGCCGCCGCTCAGGGTGCCGCCGGCCTGGTTGCGGCGTTCGGCCAGAATGGGAAAAAGGGTTAGGACATAGTCCAGATCCCGCTTCAGATCGGCCTTGTCGCGGCGCAGGAAAGCACCCATGTCGAGGTTTTCGAGGACGGTCAGAAAGGGGAAAATCCGGCGTCCCTCGGGCACCTGGCAGATCCCCAGACGGACGATCTCGTTGGGCTTCATCCCGTTGATCGGCCGGCCCTCGAAGGTGATGCTGCCCGCGCGCGGCGGCACGATGCCGCAGATGGACATCAGGGTGGTGGACTTGCCGGCCCCGTTGGCCCCGATCAGGGTGATGATCTCCCCCTGGGAAATCTCGAGGTCGATTCCTTTGAGGGCCTGGATATTGCCGTAATAGGTTTTGACACCGGCAAGGCTAAGCATCGACTTCCTCTCCGAGATAGGCCTTGATCACCGCCGGGTTGTGCTTGATCTCCGCCGGCCGGCCCTCGGCGATCTTCTTGCCGTAGTCCACCACGTAGATCCGATCCGAAAGGCTCATCACCAGCTTCATGTCGTGTTCGATGAGAAAGATCGTGATCCCCTCCTCCTCGCGGATGCCGATGATCAGGTCGTTGAGCTCGTCGGTCTCCTGGGGGTTCATGCCTGCGGCGGGCTCATCCAACAGCAGCAGAAACGGTTCGGTGGCCATGGCCCGGGCGATCTCCAGCCGCCGCTGGGCGCCGTAGGGCAGGTTCTTGGCGTAATCGTTGACGTAGCGGCTCAGGCCGATCTTTTTGAGCACCTCATAGCTGTCCTGAACGATGCGCTTTTCCTCCTCGCGGGTGCCGGGGTTGCGCAGGATCGCCCCGCTGATACCCGCCGATGTTCGGCAGTGCCGGCCGATCATGATGTTCTCGAGGACGGTCATGTTGCCGAAGAGGCGGATGTTCTGAAAGGTGCGCGCCAGCCCGCTGGCGGTCACCTGGTTGGGCTTGAGGCCGTTGAGGCGGCGGGCCTCGCCGGTTTTGGGGGAGCGCGCCAGCATCTCGCCCGCGGTGGGTTTGTAAATGCCCGTCAGGCAGTTGAAAACCGTGGTTTTGCCGGCGCCGTTGGGCCCGATCAGGGCCACGATCTCACCCCGGCGGATGAAAAGGTCCAGGCTGTCGATGGCCCGCAGGCCGCCGAAATCCATGCACAGCTGGCGAATCTCGAGAATCGGTTCCATCACGAACGGCCCCCGTCCCGGCCGAGTCCTTCCTTGAACTGGTAGGTGCGGCGGACCTCGCTGACGATCCCGCCCGGCCGGAAGACCATCATCACCACCATCACCACCCCGAAAATCAGCATGCGGTACTCCGAGAAGGCCCGCAGGTATTCGGGCAGCAGGATCAGCACGAGAGCCCCCAGGATGACGCCCAGGATGGAGCCCATCCCGCCCAGCACGACGATGCAGAGAATCACGATGGACTCCCAGAGAGTGAAGCTGGCCGGGTTGATGAAGGTCGTCTTGGCGGCGAAGACCACCCCGGCCATCCCGGCCCAGGCGGAGCCCATCGCAAAGGCCGACAGCTTGGTGCGGGCGATGTCGATCCCCATCGCCTGGCAGGCCACCTCGTCCTCGCGCATGGCGATCCAGGCGCGGCCGATGCGGGAGTCTTTCAGCCGGTTGGTGACGAAAACGGTCAGCAGCGCCAGCACCAGCATCAGGAAATAGATGAAGATTGTGGATTGCTCCAGGGAGAAATCGAACCAGAGGAATTTGGGGCGCGGAATATTGGCGATGCCGCTGGGGCCGAAGGAGAATTCGTTCCAGTTTTCCAGCACCAGCCGGATGATTTCACCGAAGCCGAGGGTCACGATGGCCAGGTAATCCCCCCGCAGGCGCAGCACCGGGATTCCCAAAAGGATCGCAAAACCGCAGCCCAGCGCGGCGCCGATGGGCAGCGCCAGCCAGAATGAGAGTCCGTAGTGGAAGTTGAGCAGGGCGTAGGTGTACGCCCCCACCGCGTAGAAGGCGGCGTAGCCCAGGTGCAGCAGTCCGGCCACGCCCACCACGACGTTCAGCCCCAGCCCGGTGACGACGTAGATCAGGGCGGTGGTCATGATGTTGACCTGGTACATGCTGAACAGGAAGGGAAACACCAGCACCAACGCCCCCAAGGACACCAGGGCCGGCAGGGAGAAGCGCCGGTCGTGGATCAGGCGCTGGAGGGGCGATACCCTTTCGGACGCATCGGTCTCCACCGCCGCCGGGCGCCCGCCGCCCTGCTTGCGCCGCAGGAAATAGCGCCACAGAAAGGAGAAGACGAACCCCCCGGCCGCCACATACAGCAGCCGTTCCCAGTGCCACTCGACGGTCTTCTCGATGGTATTGACCTTGATCACCATGATTGGAAAGGTCAGAAACATGAACCAGACGGCGGCGATCAGCGATTTTTTTATTTCCCCAAGGGTCATGGGTGCCACGTCCCGAAAGTAACGTTAGGGCCGAAAAGTTGCGGGTCGCGGCGGCGCGGGCCGCCACCGCCGTCAGACCTTCTGAACATCCGAGCGGCCCAGCAGCCCGGAGGGCCGGAAGATCAAAATGATCACCAGGATAACGAAGGCGCAGACATCCTCGTAGTCGCTGGAGACGTAACCGGTGAAAAAGGCTTCGGTCCAGCCCAGCACCAGGCTGCCCAGCACCGCCCCCGGCAGACTGCCGATGCCCCCCAGCACGGCGGCCACGAAGGCTTTGATGCCGGCGATAAAGCCGATGAAAAAGTTGATCTGACCGACGTGCGAGGCGATCAGAACCCCGCCGATGGCCGCCGTGGTGGAGCCGATGATGAAGGTGATGCTGATGATCCGATTGACGTCAACCCCCACCAGCATGGCCATGTGGCGGTCCTGGGCGGTGGCCCGCATGGCTTTTCCCACCCGGGTGAATTTTATCAGGAAAGTCAAAAGCGCCATGACGACCCCGGTGGTGGTGTAGATCAAAAAGTCGGAGGTGCCGAAAAGATGGGATACCGGATCCAAAAAAGGGAAATCGGGGATCAGGTTGGGAAAGGGCAAAAAGTCCGAGGTCTGGGCCAGCAGCACGTAATTCTGAAGGAAGAGCGAGGCGCCGATGGCGCTGATCAGGGCCGATAGGCGCGGCGCATCGCGCAGCGGTTTGTAGGCGATGCGCTCCATCGTCCAGCCGTAGGCGGCCGCGTAGAACATCGCCAGGACGGCGGCCATCAGCACGATCGCCACGTGCGGCCAGCCGTAGTAGGTCAGCACGCCGGTGACGATCAGGGCCGTGAAGGCGCCGATCATGTAGATCTCGCCATGGGCGAAATTGATCAGCTGGATGATGCCGTAGACCATGGTGTAGCCCAGCGCGATCAGGGCGTAGATGCTGCCGCGGGTCAAGCCGCTGAAAAAAAGCTCGATGAAATATTCCATTTTGGTCTGTCCGATGGCGGCTTGGGCGGCAGTGCTGGCCGCCGGCGCTTTATCCAGCCGAGGGTTGTGGTCCCCGCGCCCCCGACACCCGCCGTGACCCGCGCAAGGCGGCCCCAAGAAAGACAGCGGCCCCGGATGCGGCGGCCCCACCGGGCGAGGTCTGTTGCAAAAAGGACTGGCGAGAGGGGCAACGCTGCAGGGAAAAGGGCGCCGCGGCGCCCCTCCCCTGCAGCAGGAGATCTCTGAACGCTACTGAACCGTCGTGAAAGCCCCGTTTTTGACCTGGTAGACCGAGAACCCGATGCCGATGGCGTCGCCGCTTTGGTCGAAGCTGATACTGCCCAGCGGGGTGTCGACGTATTCCGAACGCAGCGCCTGGGTGATGGCCTCGAACTCGGTGCTGCCGCCTTTTTCAATGGCGTTCAGGAGCGCCAGGGCAGCCGAGTAGGCCTCGGTGAAAAAGGGGCCCGGATCTTCGCCGTAAGCCTCCTGGTGGGCTTTCTTGGCGGCGATGAAAAGCGGGTTCTGCGACACGTCGCGGGGGCCGGTGGCGTAAACCCCTTCGGCGAATTCGCCGGCGACCTTGATGAAGGTATCGTCCTTGATGCCGTCAGCGCCCATGAAGGGGGTGTCCATTTTCTTCTTGCGCATCAGGGTCACGATTTTGGAGGCCTCGGGGTGGTAGGCGCCCCAGACCACCAGATCGACGTTCTCGCGCTTGATCTTCTGGACGATGGCCGAATAGTCCACCGCACCGGGAGTCACGCCCTCGAAGAGCGCCACTTCGACGCCGGCTTCCTCAAAAAACTTTTTGGCCAGGGTGGACTGCCCCTTGCCGTAGTCGCCCTTGTCGTGCAGGCAGGCCACCCGCTTGACCTTCAGGACGTTTGTGGCGAAATCGACCTGGAGCCGGGCCTGGGCGTCATCGTAGGCGATGGTGCGGAAGAAATTGGGGTACTCGCCGCTCAGGGTCAATTCGGTGTTGGTGGCCGAGGGCGACATGACCACGATCCCCGCGGAGCCGTAAATGTTCAGCGCCGCCTTGGTGGCCCCGCTGCAGATGTGACCGAGGACCACGTTGACCCCGTCGGAGACCAGCTTGGTGGCGACGTTGGTGGCCAGCTCCGGCTTGCAGGCGTCATCCCCCATGAGCAGCTCGATCTTTTTGCCCAGCACGCCGCCCTTGGCATTGGCGTCCTTGACGACCAGTTCGGCGGCCCGAATCGAGGGGATGCCGTATGAGGCCAGGTCGCCGGAGTGGGCGCCGGCCACCCCCAGCTTGATGGTCTCCTGGGCCAGACCGACACCGGAGAAGACCCAAATGGCCGCGCAACCCAGAATGGCGGCCCGACACAGCATGCTTGCATAACGCTTCATTTTTTCTCTCCTTCCTGCGGGTTAATAAGTGCAGCAAAAAAAACTCCGCTCACGTAAAATGAGTTTTTATAGAGATTCGGGGTAACCGCGTCAAGTCAAAAGAATTTCAGGCAACCGCCAAAAAGCGCTTGCCGTTTTGACTTGATCTTTATAATTGGGTGGGGGTGATTTTGAATTCTTCAGGCCTCGGAGCCAGCCCGATCGCCGGCGTGGGGGGCGCCGCCGATCGGGCCCTTGAAATCCGGACCACAACAGGAAGGCGGTGAGGTTGACCCAGCGGATCGGTTTGGTGGTGAAAAAGGACCAGGAGGCGGTGAAAAAGGCGGCCGCCCTGGAGGCCTGGCTCAGGGCACGGGGATGTGCGGTGGTCCGCAAGGAGAGCATCCTGCCGGCCAACCGGCGGATTTCCGAAGGCGCCGTGCCCCCGGCCCCGGCGGACCTCTTCTGCGTTTTCGTGCTGGGCGGCGACGGCACCTTTCTGAGCGCCGTGCGCTGGATCGGGGATCAGCCGATCCCCATTCTGGGGGTAAAATTCGGCGAAGTCGGTTTCCTGGCCGAAATTACCGAGGACGAAATTTTCAAGGCGGCCGAACGGATTCTCGCCGAGGCGTTCTCGACCCAGCCGCGCATGCGCCTGCTGGTCTGCTTGCGGCGGCAGGGCAGAGAGGTGCTGCGGGAGACGGTCCTAAACGACATCGTGATCAACAAGGGCGCCCTGGCGCGCCTGGCCAACATCCGCACCTCGATCGACGATCATTACCTGACCACCTTCCGCGCCGACGGCCTGATCATCTCGACCCCCACCGGCTCCACCGCCTATTCCCTGGCGGCCGGCGGGCCGGTGGTCCACCCGGATGTCCCCGGCATCCTGATCACGCCCATCTGCCCCTTCACCCTCACCAACCGGCCGTTGATCGTCCCGGAAAACGTCTGCATCACGCTCCAGTTGGACGCCGACTCGGCGGATATCATGCTGACCTTTGACGGTCAGGCCGGCCTGGACATCAACGGCGACGACACCATCGTCGTCACCAGGGGGCAGCACCCGGTCCTTCTGATCACCCTGCCCGGGCAGAACTATTTCGATATTCTGAAGGCCAAGCTGCGCTGGAGCGGCGGCCGGGTCTGAGGGCCGCGACCCTAATAGCGGTAATGGTCGGGTTTGTAGGGGCCCTCGACGGAGACCCCCAGATAGTCCGCCTGGTCCTGGGAAAGCCGCGACAACCGCACCCCGATCCGCTCCAGATGCAGCCGCGCCACTTCCTCGTCAAGCTTCTTGGGCAGCGTGTAGACCCGCTTTTCCAGGTCCTTGCTGGCCAGCTCGATCTGGGCCAGGCACTGGTTGGTGAAGCTGTTGCTCATGACGAAACTGGGGTGCCCGGTGGCGCAGCCCAGATTGACCAGGCGGCCTTCGGCCAGCACGATGATGGAGCGCCCGGAGGCCAGGGTCCAGCGGTCCACCTGGGGTTTGATCGGGGTTTTGCGACAGGCGCTGTTGCTGTAAAGGTAGCGCATCTCGATTTCGTTGTCGAAATGCCCGATGTTGCAGACGATGGCCTCGTCCTTCATCGCCTCCATGTGCGCGCCGGTGATGACGTTGATGCAGCCGGTGGCGGTGACGAAAATATCGCCGTGCGCCACGGCCTCCTCCATGGGCATGACCTCGTAGCCTTCCATGGCGGCCTGCAGGGCGCAGATGGG
>JASFIY010000089.1:0-6966 GCA_050122415.1 Desulfobacteraceae bacterium | reverse complement strand
AGGCAGGTGCGCCTACTCCAGCGGGATGCCGTTGTCCCGGGCGGCGTCCCGGATGTGGTCCACGAAGATCCGGGCGAATTCGTCGTTGGATCCCAGCCCCGTCAGCACGGGCGCCACCTGGAAGCCCTGCCGGCTGAGAATCGTCTTCCAGGAATCCTCCTCGTCGCCGGCCATGTCGTTCACGGCATGGTCGCCGGCTGCGATCATGAAGGGTTTCAGGACGATTTTGCCGCCGTCGAAGTGCGACAGATTGCGGGCGACATCATCGATTCCCGGGAAGCCTTCCACGGCGCCGATGAAGGTGACCACGTCGGGGTACATTTCGCGCATTTTTTTCTGGGCCTCGCCGTAAATGCCCGTGGACCAGTGCTCATTGCCGTGTCCCATGTAGACCAGGATGGCGCCTTGTTTGCGGGCCAGTTCCGCGTCGCCGGCGAGGGTTTTGAGGGCCTTTTGCACGTCGTCGTTGTAGTTGTAAAGGTCGCCGGGCATGCCCAGCGCCGGACGGCCCATCACGATTTTGTCCAAGGGCCGCCATTTGGCCTTAATGGTGCGGATGCCGGCCAGGGCGCGCACATGGGCGGCCAGGTCGTGGGACTGCTCCATGAAAAACATGTGAGTGGGCTGGACGATGATGCTGCGGTAGCCCTCCTCCATCAGATCCCCCACCGTGGCGATGATGTTCTTGACGTAGAGGACCTCGGCGGGGATGCCCTGGTTGAGCCATTTGGCGGATTCGGCCTGGCGCTCCCGCCACACCGCGCGGATAATGTTGGAGGTGAAGGTGATTTTGACGGGCACGCCGGGAAAGGCCTGCTTGACCTGATCCTGGATGTTGACGATCGCCTGGACTGCCGAAGGCACCGTGGTGCCGAAATTGGCCAGGATGATCGCCGTCTTGGATTTTACGCCATCGGCCGGGCCGCGGCCGGCGGCGGCAGCGAGCGGCACTGTCAGGATGAGCAGCAGAAACAGGGACCCAATGGGAATCAGCGCATATTTCAACATTCGATCACTCCTTTGCGGGTTGGCGATTCACAAAAAGCTCTTGGCCGCGCCGGCCGCCGCCGGAGGGAGGTCACCCTTGGAAAAGCCTCCTGCCGGGGGCCTTGACGCCCGGTCGTGGATCTTTTTTCCGGCACCTTTTTTCCATCCCAAAACCGGTCCCGCTGAGAGTTTTGCCAAGCCCAAACAAAAGCCCTTCAAGCCGATTTACGGCATGAAGGGCTGCACC
Source organism: Desulfobacteraceae bacterium (assembly GCA_050122415.1). Lineage (GTDB taxonomy): Bacteria > Desulfobacterota > Desulfobacteria > Desulfobacterales > JAABRJ01 > JAABRJ01. Next base: position 5,732 of record JASFIY010000089.1, on the reverse strand, counting down.
CGTTTGACTTGACCCTCGCAAGGTGGCCGTCCGTTCTGTATCCGCGCAGCAAAACGGCCAACGACAAGGCAGGTCTTCTGGCTCACGGATCAACCGAATTCCCGCACCTTCCCACCCGGCGTAGAACAGGCAGTGGCATGTCGCGGGTTTCGTCCCCGATCACAGCAGCGGGACCGCTCCCGAATTTCACGGGATTCCCTATTAAGCCTTCACGGCACCTTGGCCCCACCCTCTAATCGATCGGGGGACGTTTGTCAAGCGCTCCGCGGCGATTTGCGCCCGTCGGTCACCGGCCTCGGCCAGTCGGTGTCCACCCCCAGGGCCTGGAGCAGTTCGATGGCCCGGGGGATGTGACGCCCGACGGTCTCCACCCCGTGGGAATCGTCGCCGGGTACCAGGGCGATGCCCATGGCGTGGGCGGCCTGCAGGATGGGGGCGGCGATGTAGGGCTCCGCGGCGCCTTTGACCAGGGCGCGCACGTTGAAGTCCAGGATCAGGCCCAGGTCCCGGATGCAGGCCAGGTTGCGCCGGATGCGGGCCCGGATCTCCGGCCGCTCCAGGCGCGCGCGGTAGTCCGGGTCATAGATCCGCACCAGGTCGAAGTGGCCCACCACCGCCGGTTGGAGCGCTTGGATCATCTCCAGCTGCAGGTCGAAATAGCGGATGTAAAGGGCGTCCAGGCCCCCCACGGCGCGGGCGGCCCGGGCGTAGGACTCCGGGGAGAAATCGAAGTTGCAGTCGGCCACATGGTGCACCGAGCCCACCAGGTAATCGGGCGCGAAAGCGGCCGCCAGCTCGCGGGCGTAGGCGACGGCCCCGCTGTAGGTTTCGGTTTCCATCCCGACGAAGACCGTCAGCCGGCCGGCGAAAGCGGCCTGCAGGCGGCGGCCGGTGGCCATGTAGCGGGCGAAGCGCTCGCGCAGGGCTCGGGCGTCCAGGCCGGCTGCGATTTCGTCCGGGTAGCGAAAGCGGTCGCCGGCCGGCGGCATGTGTTCGGTGATCCCGACCCAGGCGAAGCCCTGGGCGGTGTAAGCCTCCAGAATGGCCTCGAGGCTGTCGCTGGCATGCTGACAGAACTCACCGCTGTGGCCGCCGTGGACCGATACCAGGGCTGGGGGTGGGGTGGACCTCATCGTGAACTCCTGCGGGTTGGGTTGCCATCGCCCCCTTTATAGCGGATCACCCCCGCCGGGGCAAACCCTCCCTCAAACCGGCCGCCGTGGCTGGAAAATCCGCGGGAAATGGTTAGCATAGTTTTTGTTGTTGCGATGAAACTTCACCGGCTTGTTTTTCTTACCCATTTCGACTAATGAATAAGACGGTCGACTTCCCGCCGCCTTTCCGGGGCCCTCAGCCTGGGAAGGCGGCGCTCGACCGTTCGCCGGATTCAGCATGCCAAAGGCGGGTGTCCATGATTTTTCGAGAGCTTGAAGACAGCATGGGCACCGTGCGGGTGCCGGCCGGTGCCTACTACGGGGCCCAGACCCAGCGGGCGGTGGAAAATTTCCCCATCAGCGGCGAGCGTTTCGCACCGGCCCTGATCCACGCCCTGGCTCTGGTCAAGCACGCCGCCGCGCGGGTCAATGCCGAGCTCGGGCTCCTGGACGGCGGGCTCGCGGGCGCCATCGCCGCCGCCGCCGAGGAGGTTTTCAACGGCCGCTGGGCGGACCAGTTCGTGGTGGACGTGTTCCAGACCGGCTCGGGGACCTCCACCAACATGAACATGAACGAGGTGCTGGCTTGCCGGGCCAACGAGATCCTGACCGGACGCCGGGCCCCCCGGCAGCCGGTGCACCCCAACGACCACGTCAACCTGGGCCAGTCCAGCAACGACGTGATCCCCTCGATGGTTCACATCGCGGCCCTGGGGATGCTGCAAGGGGAGCTGCTGCCGGCCCTGGCGGGCCTTCACGGCGCCCTGGAAGCCAAGGCCGGGGCCTTTGCCGATGTCGCCAAGATCGGCCGCACCCACCTGCAGGACGCGGTCCCGATGACCCTCGGGCAGGTGTTCTCCGGTTTTGCCCGTCAGGTGGCCCTGGGGCGGGAGCGGCTGGCGGGTGTCACCGACCGCCTGGCGGAGCTGGCCCTGGGGGGGACTGCCGTGGGCACCGGGGTCAACACCCACCCGGAATTCGCCGGACGCGTGATCGCTGAAATCGCGGCCCAATCGGGGCTGCCTTTGCGGGAGGCCGAAAACCACTTCGAGGCCCAGGCCGCCCGGGACGCCGCGGTGGAGACCAGCGGCGCGCTCAAGACCCTGGCGGTCAGCCTGACCAAGATCGCCAACGACTTGCGCTGGCTCTCCTCCGGGCCCCGCTGCGGCATCGGTGAAATCGCGCTGCCGGCGCTGCAGCCGGGCTCCTCGATCATGCCGGGCAAGGTCAACCCGGTGATCCCCGAGGTGGTGCTGCAGGTGGCGGCCCAGGTCATCGGCAATGACACGGCCATCACCATCGGCGGTCAGGCCGGCAATTTCGAGCTCAACGTGATGATGCCCGTGGTGGCCCGCAACCTGCTGCAGTCCCTGCAGCTTTTGACATCCGCGGTGCGGGTCCTGGACCAAAAATGTGTGGTCGACATTCAGGCCAACCGCGAGCGCGCCGCCGGCTTCATCGCCCAGAGCCTGGCCCTGGCCACCAGCCTGGTGCCCCACATCGGCTACGACGCCGCAGCGGCGGTGGCCAAGCGTGCCCATGCCAGCGGCAGGACCGTGGAAGCCGTGGTGCGGGCCGAGCGCCTGCTGCCGGAAGCCCGGATCGATGAGATTTTCAAAAACCTTTCACCCAAGGAGGAAAACCCATGAGCGCCAAAAAAGCCTACAAGATCCAGACCTCATGCCCCCAGTGCGGCTGCAGCGCCGTCTCCCATCTCTCCCCCGAGGAGATCCGGGAGCGCTTCGGCGACGTGCCCAACGTGGATATGGAGTGCTCCGAGTGCATGATCAAGTACAGCACCCCCATGGAGGACGCCTGCCCGGAGTGGGACAAGGAGTGCAAGCTCAAGAAGTGACCCTTGCCGCAAACCCCTGACGGCGGCATCGCCCACCGGCCTGCGGTACCGGTGCTGCCGTGATTTTTCATAAACCGCACCGGGATCGGGATGAAACCTGCAAACGCCCCACCGCTTTCCCAGGCCTACACCGGCTGGTCGCGCCTGAAGCTCTTTCTGGCCCTTTCACGCACCCCCCACGGGTTGCTCGACATGGCCACCCCGGCCTTCGCGGCGCTCTTGTGGCTGGGCGCCTTCCCGCCGTTTTCGGTCGCGGCGCTGGGGCTGATCACCGCCTTTGCGGGGTACACGGCGGTTTACGCGCTCAACGACGTCATCGACTTCCGGGCGGACCGCGAAAAGGCCCTCAAAGGCGGTTTCTGCGACGCCGGCGCGGACCTGGACGCGGTCATGATCCGCCACCCGATGGCCTGCGGCTTCCTGAGTTTCCGTGAGGGGCTGGTCTGGGCGCTGGCCTGGGCGGTGCTGGCGTTGATCGGGGCCTATCTGCTCAACCCGGTGTGCGTGGTGGTCTTCCTGGCCGGCAGCCTGCTGGAGGCGGTTTACTGCCTGCTGTGGCGCGTGACCCACCTGCGCACCCTGGTCAGCGGCGCCGTCAAGACCTCGGGGGCTGTGGCGGCGGTCTTTGCCGTGGATCCCCGGCCGGCGCCGCTGTTTGTGGCGGCGCTTTTCGTGTGCCTCTTCTTCTGGGAAATCGGCGGGCAGAACGTGCCCAACGACTGGACCGATATCGAGGAGGACCGGCGCTTCAAGGCCAAGACCATCCCGGTGCGTTTCGGGACCGCGCGTTCCAACGGCATCATCCTCGTCTCATTGGGGGTTGCCGTCGGATTCAGCCTGATTCTCTTCTCCCTGTCCCAAACCCCTTTCGGTCTGCCTTTCGCGGGGCTGGTGCTGCTGGTCGGCGGCTGCCTGCTGCTGCTGCCCGCCTACCGCCTGTACCGCAACCCCACCCGTGCCGGCGCCATGGCGCTGTTCAACCGCGCCAGTTACTATCCCATGGCCCTGCTGCTGGTGGTCTTGCTCAAGCTGATCACAACCGCATGATTCTGGAGGAACGCCCCCATGAAGGAGTTTACACCCGAGGAGTTGGCCGGCTATAACGGTGAAAACGATAGCCCCATTTATGTCGCCTACCGGGGCAAGGTCTACGACATCAGCGGCAGCAGGATGTGGCGCGGCGGATTGCACATGAAGCGCCACCGGGCCGGCGCCGACCTGTCCACCGATATCCAGGCCGCCCCCCACCAGCCCGACGTGCTGGAGCGCTTTCCCCAGGTCGGGGTGCTGCTGGCCGACAGCGGGCCCGAGCAGGAGGTGGAGGTCCCGGAGAAACTGGCGCGCCTCCTGAAGCGTTTTCCCATGTTGCGGCGCCACCCGCACCCCATGACGGTGCATTTCCCCATCGTGTTCGTGTTCGCCACCGCGTTTTTCACCCTGCTTTACCTGCTCACCGGCGTGCCCTCCTTCGAGGCCACCGCCCTGCACTGCCTCTGGCTGGGGATCCCCTTCACCATGGTGGCGATCTCCACCGGGCTCTACACCTGGTGGCTGAACTATCTCGCGGCCCCCATGCGGGCGGTCACCATCAAAAAAAGGCTCTCGCTGAGCCTGCTGACCCTGATGGTGATCCTTTTCATCTGGCGCATGGCCGACCCCGCGGTCATCACCCCGGTGGCCGGCGCGGGCTATCTCTACCTGCTGCTGGTGCTGACGATGTTCCTGATGGTCTGCGTGATCGGCTGGTTCGGGGCGGAGTTGACCTTCCCCATCGAACGCGACTGAGGCGGGCGGGCCGGCCAAGGTCTTGAGTGCGAAGGCGGACCGGATTTGCGGAAGGCTGCAAAAGCATCGATATGTTAAGGGCTACCTCCAAATATCGGTTCTGGGTCATAGGGGCTTGCCTGCTGGCACTTTGTCTGCCCATGGCGACCCCCGAGCCGCCGGCGGCAGAGACCTTGAACAACTCCAGAACCGCCCCTTCAGAGGTCCTTTTTTCCTCGGCATCGACCAGCGCGTCGTCCGCCAATCTGGCCAGCTACAAACGGACCCGGCTCCAGGGCATCGACCGCCTGATGGCTGTCCTGCCCAGAAAACTCTCCAACCTTTCCAAAAGAATTTCCTTTCCCTTTCTTTTCGACGAAAGCGCCGACGTCACCCATTGTGCGGAAAATTCGGCAAGTCCTATTCGGGCGCCCCCCGTCCGCCACTCGTAAGATTCCTTAAGCCAATTCAAAAATCGCCATAATCGTTTCGCACGGCTTTTGGGTGCAATCCGATGTGGTGTTGCCGATTTTTGTGGCACGACGCGCGTGATCCGCCGTCCGTTTCCATTCCACTGAATGCGGCGGCAGCGTCGTGCGGGGATCGTGGGCCAGGAGGTCTTATGCGAAATCAATCTGCGGTGTCGTCCAGTACCGGGGAGGGGAAAAAAACTCCTTCGGGGCCGGAAATCGACTATTCCCCCAAGAACTACACCCGCGGTGAAATCCTCCTCTATGGCGGGAAGGTGTTGGTCGTTGTGGGAATCATCTCGGTCCTCTTCTGGCTGGTGGAAAAATATTTCTTTTAGCCCAAAGGACCCCCGGTTTGGCGGCAAATTGGAGCAGCGGCCGTCAGGTTCTATGCCGCGCATCGCCACACCGAGGAGAAAACATCTCGAATCGTAATGCTGTCGGCAAGGTGGATCATTGATAGTTAAATTTTGTTTTCATATTGAAGGA
>JASFIY010000088.1:0-6995 GCA_050122415.1 Desulfobacteraceae bacterium | reverse complement strand
TGATCCGCTCGGCCATGGTGTTGAAGAAGGTGATGTGACCGCCGCGATCCACGGTCAACACCCCGATGTCCAGGTTGTCCAGTATGATTTTAAGCCTCAGGTCGTCATAGCGGATCCGCCGGATCAGGGACTTGAGGACCGTGTGGTCCTGGAACACCTGGATGCAGCCCGCCGGCTTCCGGTCCGGGCCGTAGAGCGGGGCCTCGATCCGGGTGATGCTGTGCTCGCCGCTGGTGACATCGGTGATTTCGATTTCCGCACACACCTCGGGTGCACCCGGCGGCGCTTGCAGCCCGTCCACATACCGGCAGGTGCCCCCGCAGAGGTAGTCGCGGAACACCGCGTAGCAGAATTTGCCGATCACATCGTCCGCTTTGCGATCGGTGAGCTGTTCGGCCGAGCGGTTGATGCCCAGGATCCGGCGATCCGGCGAAAGAACGACGCTTCCCAGCGACAGGCAATCCAGGATTTCGCCCAGCTGTTTGAAACCGATCAGGATGTTTTCCATCACGATCCACCGGCGACCGGGAAGCTCAACCGGAAACACGCCCCCTGGCCTTCTTCAGAGACCACCCGAATGTCGCCGCCGCAGTCCGTGACGATCCCATAGCTGATGGAAAGCCCCAGGCCGGTTCCGTTGCCGACCTCCTTGGTGGTGAAAAACGGTTCGAAGATCCGGTCGCGCAGCTTCTCGGGAATCCCGCCCCCCGAATCCGACACCTCTGCAACCACCCGGCTTCCGGCGGGATAGGTCTTGAGCGCGATCCGCTTGGCATCCGGCGGCGGCAACGCCTCCCCCTGCCAGTGCTCCTCGATGGCATCCCGGGCGTTGATCAAGAGGTTGATGAACACCTGCTCCAGGCGGTCCGCATCGGCCATCACCGGCGGCAGGTCGGGGTGATAGTCGCGCGTCACCGCAATCCCCCGGACCTTGAGCTGCTGGCTGAAAAACTCGAAGGCCTTGTCCAGCACCTGGTTGAGCTGCACCGGGCCCAGGTCCATCTCCGACTGCCGGCCGAACTCCCGCATGTGGGTGATGATTTTGGTGGCGCGGTAGACGTGCCCGTCGATTTCAGTGGTCAGGGTCAAGAGGATCTCCTCCTTGATCGGCTCCCCGCGGCCGGCCTTCTTCTTGAGAAAGCTGCTGGCGGTCTTGATCACCGACAGCGGCTGGTTGAGCTCGTGGGCCACACCGGTGGCCATCTCCCCGAGGGTGGCCATCTTGCTGGCCTGGATCAGCTGCTGTTCGGCCAACAGCTGCTTGGTGACATCACTGGTGGTCACCAGCAGGACCTTTTTGCCCTGAAACTCGGAGGGCGAGACGCGGATGTCCACGAAGAGACGATCGCCGGCGCGGTTGCGGTGCTTGACGCGGTTGATGGCCGCGCTGGTCATGAGCTTAAAGGCGTAATAGTCCCGATCCTCCTCCTCGGCGAAGATGTCCAGAAAAGTTTTCCCCAGGATGTCCGCCGGGCTGAAGCCGTAGACCCGCGTGACGCTCTGGTTGCAGTCCAGGACGTGGAGGGTGTCCAGGTCCAGCACGAAAACCGGATTGGGGATGTTGGTGAAGATGGCCCGATACTTCTGCTCGGACTTTTCCAGTTTTTCCGCCAGCAGCTTGCGCGGGGTGATGTCCAGGCTCATCTCCATGGCGGCCACGATATTGCCGCGGGCGTCCAATACCGGTTTGGTCTTGTAAATCCAGTGGGACACCGAGCCGTCCTTGTTGAGGCCCATTTCCTCGCCGGAGTGGGACTTGCCGTCGACAAAAGTCTTTTCCACCGGGCAATTCTCGCATTTTTGGCGGCGGCCCTTGTAGGCCCTATAGCAGAAATCACCCGGATGGGGCGCAAACTTGTCGGCAAACTCGCGATTGTACTGCAGCAAACGAAACTCACGGTCCTGAACGGTGATCAGGCAGGGAACGGTTTCAAAGAGGTTCTGGTATTCGTCCCGCTGCTGGTTGAGGGCTTCCTGATTGGCGGCGATCTCCTCCCCCATTCGGTTGATGGCCCTGGCCAGCTGACCCATTTCGTCCTCCTGGCGAATGTCCACCCGGCTCAAGTAGTCTCCATGGCCGATGCGTCGCGTGCCGTCGATGAGCTTGCGCACCGGCCGGTTGACGAAGGCCATCACCAGCAGGAAAATACCGGTGGATGTCATCAGGAAAACCAGGCCGGCCAGCCCGATGATGCCCTTTTCGATCAGCAGCACCTGCCGGTCGGTTTCCTGGAGGGAGACCACCACGTCAAGGGCGCCCAATACCTTTTTGGACTCGGGGTGCACATGGCAGGGGTCGGCGGAACAGCCGGGTTCGTTGAAAATCGGGCTGATGATGCCCAGATGGCGGTGGCCGTCGTCAAGAGCGACGATCCGAATGCGCTCCTCGAGATCCAGCGTTTCCTGGGGCGGTTCGGTCCGGTGGCAAATGTGGCAGGCTTCATCGCGAATGTTGGTGAAGCGGTCCACCTCGGCGCTGCGGTTGGAGTATTTGATCTGGCCGGCCTTGTTGTATATCCGGATGGCGTCGAGGCCTTCCTGGCCGCCGATATTGGTGATGATCTGGTTGATGTCGTCGCGCGAATTGAGCATCATGGCGTAGTGGGTGCCCAGACGGATGGTGGTGGTCAGGCGGTCGGCGCTGGCGACAACGTCCGCCATGATTCTCTTTTGCTGGTAATTGATGGTAAAATAAGCCCAGGTGGCGATGGAAAAGAACAGGGTCAAACCGACCGTCAAAATCAGCTTGGCAATCAGACTGTGACGCAGCCTGAGTAATTTTTTGAGCATGTCTTCACCCCCCCTAAAACACGCCCCCATTAATACAATCTTTAATTTGAACAATAACTTAAAATAACTTCAGGGTCAACCGTCTTGTCCGTGCGCGCCATCGCCGGCCGCAGGTCCCGGTCCGCCTGCGCATCGCTATTCTTTCTTGACAAAATCAGGAGATCTCAATATGAATACCGCAGCCTGGTGGATCGCGTCTCCAAGGGTGAGGCCCACGCAATCAGGATTTGCGGATCGGGACAGGATGCACTCATCGGGGTTTAGAGGACCGTCTACACCTTCTGTCGATATTTGAGCCTAACTTCTTCAAGGGGGACGAGAATGTACAGAGTTGGCCTTCTGATTTTGTGTCTGATCGTCATGGCGGCCGGCAGCACATGGGTCGGCGCCGGTCAAAGCCAGGAAAGTGTGAGTGAAATCTGCATCCCCATGGGCATCATCACCCTGGCGCCGCCCAGCGGCGCCGATCAGAAGCGGGCCGCGGTCGAATTCAACCACTCGCTGCACTTCGATTACAACTGCAAAACCTGCCACCACACCTGGGAAGGCAGCGGCCCCATCCTCAATTGCACGACATCCGGCTGCCACGACCTGGTCACCACCCCCATGAAGCCCGACAACGCCGGAGTAGATGAAGAGATGGCGATCCTTTATTTCAAACGCGCCTACCACGCCTCGTGCATCGGCTGCCACAAGCAGATCAAGGAGGCCAACCGGGCACTGGAGATGTCCCGCAAGCCCATCGAAGAGAAGTTGGCGCCCACCGGCCCCACCAGCTGCGTGGCGTGTCACCCCGACCAATAAAGACCCTTGGGGCGGCGCCAGCCGGGCGCAAGCGCGTGCCCTCCGCCGCCCGGCACCAGGTTCAGCGACAGGCCCGCGGTGCTGCGAGTAGGCCCGCGGGCCGCCCCGTATCCGGGTGGGACCCTTTTTTCGCATCCCCGGATGACAGGGCGCGGCGCTTGAGGCGGCAGCTCAAGGGTTAACCCGCACGGCCCCGCGAAGGAATGCCCCCCGTGAAGGCGTCGCAGATCAGAGAGCGGTTGATCCAGCGGATCAACGCCATGACCGATGAGCAGTGCCGGGATCTTTTGAAGCTGCTGGAATGGCAGCAGCGCGACCAACGCCGTTTTCCCCGTCAAAACAGCACCAACCCGTCCCGCTTTTTCATCCAAGATCAAGAGTATCCGGGAGTCATCAAAAACGTCAGCGCCGACGGCATGTTCATCGAATCCCCGCAGAGCGTCGTGCCCGGGGAGAAGGTGACCATCGTTTTTTCGCTGTTCAGCTTCGAGGACCCGATTCGCATCACCGGCCGCATCGCCTGGAAAGACCGGCACGGATTCGGGGTCCAACTCGACATGAACCTGCGGGAGTTGATCAAAAGCGCCGCCGCCCACCTCCCCGAATCCTGAGCCCCCCGCCAGCGTAGATGACCCCAATCCGACGCGACGGGACCCTCGGAAAACAAAACGGCCGCGCCACCCGCATGCGGGTGGGAGCGGCCGATTGCTTTGGGCTCGCGCGTTCTTTCTTCCCGGGATGCCCCGGCCGGTCAGACGGCGACGGTGACGACGCTGTAACAGCGCAGACAGCGATCGGCCTCCGCCATGGCCTCAGGCGTGGTGTAGCCCTCCTCGACCTCTTCAAATGTGAATTTGCGGCTTTCCGGCGGCAGCATTCTCAAATGGTAGCGTGAGCGCCCGCCAATCAGGCCTGTATTTTCTTGACCGTCGTAAACCTTGACCTTTTTGAAGAGCTGGTCGAAGCAGTCCTCCTCTTCCGGTTCCAGCGGCAGACCGTTGATGAAGCGGTCGATGCTGAAGGCGGCCTTGCGGGCACCGGCACAGCCGGTGATCAGTGCATTGGGGCCGGTTTCACAATCTCCGGCGGAGAAGATTTTCGGGCGGTTGGTCTGTTTGGTGACATCGTTGACCACGATGGTGTGCCATCTGGTGACCTCGATGTCGGAAAGCCCCTCCAGAAGGGACAGGTCGACCTGCTGGCCGATGGCCGGTACCGCGATGTCGCAGGGCATCACGAATTCGGAGCCTTCCACCGGTACGGGGCGACGCCGGCCGCTGGCATCCGGTTCGCCGAGTTCCATGCGGATGCACTCCAGCCCCACGACCTTTCCTTTTTCGGCGACAACGCGCACCGGGGTGGTCAGGAAATGGAAGTTGACCCCTTCCTCCTCGGCATCGTGAACTTCGACGTCTTCGGCCGGCATCTCCTTGCGCGTCCGGCGGTAAACGAGATTGACGTCCTTTTTGTTGACGCGAAAAGAGCAGCGCACACAGTCGATGGCCACGTTGCCGCCGCCGACCACCACGACCCTCTGGCCCTCGGGGTAGGGGTCTTTACCGTCGTTGATGGCCCGCAGGTATTCCACGCCGGGAATAAACCCCATGTAGCCCTCGTCCTCACCCACCACCCGCATGTTGGAGCTGCCCTGGGCACCGACGCCCACGAAGACCGCATCGTTTTCAGCCTCCAGCTGCGAGAGGGTGATTCCCTGCCCCACGGGGGTGTTGTAGTGGATGGTGACGCCCAGCTTTTGGATCTCCGAGACCTCGTCGCGCAGGATCTGACGCGGCAAACGATAATCCGGAATCCCCACGGCGGCCATGCCGCCCGGCTCATCGAGCTGTTCATAGATCGTCACCTGATGACCTTTACGCACCAGATGATAGGCACAGGTGACCCCCGCCGGTCCGGCACCCACGATGGCCACCTTCCCGGTCTTGGGCGACGGCCGGACTTGAAAGGAGGGGCTTTGGTGTTTTTCCAGTTCCTGGTCGGCCACGAAGCGCTTGAGATATTTTATCGAGATCGGCTCGTCCAACAGCGCCCGTCGGCAGTGGGATTCGCACGGACGGACACACACCCGGCCGACGACACCTGGGATCGGCAGGCGCTCGCGGATGAGATCGAGGGATTCCTGGAACTTGCCCTCCTTGATGTACTCCACATAGCTGGGTATATCCAGGTGAATCGGGCAGGCGTCCATACAGGGGGCTGTGACCCGGGAGCGGTAGGCCCCTGCCGGGATCTTGCGGGGCTCGGCAATGGCCGCCTGGAAGGCATCCCGGAAATAGGCCAGGGCGTGCAAAATCGGACGGGGACCGGCCTGCCCGATGTGGCACTTGGAGGTCTCGCTGATCAGCTTGGCCATACTTTCCAGCGTATCGAGATCCGGCGCTTGGCCCTTGCCGTCGCAGATGCGGGCCAGTATATCGGCCATCAAGCGGGTCCCCAGCCGGCAGGGGGTGCATTTGCCGCAGGAGTTTCTGCGAACCGCGTCCATGTATGACCGGCTCAGGTCCACCACATCCACCGTCTCCGAGCGCAGGACGATGCCATACCAACCCATCAGGGCTTTGATCTGTTCGTCCTGCTTGAAGTGCTCCGGAAGCGAAACGTTTTTAAGCGGTGCGTAGTTCTGGAGCGCTTTTCCGCGATTGTCGACGACCTTCCCCCCCCAGGAACTGAAGCATATCTCTGTCATTAGCCTTCTTCTCCCTTATGGTCAGTAAGGTTACCTTTACAAGGATGGATCAGTAGCACATCAGTTCGACTTTTGCAATTGCTAACCCGCAGGTTTGCAAGGGAAAATGCTTTTGGCCGGAAGGTTTGGCGCAACCCGCCGGGGCCGCGTCGCCGCAGGATGGGAGTTGCGCTTTGGCGGGAGATTATTTCAACCGCTCTTTCAGTGCGTCGTATTCCTGAGGGTCGAAGGCGTCGATCTCCCGGGCATGCATTCGCCAGACTTCAAGGCAGATCCGGGCCTCATCGAAATTTTTCTGTTCCACGAAAAGGTTGTACCACTTGAGGTTCTCGCGCATGGAATTCTCGTAAATCTCGGTTTTGAAGGCTTCGAATTGCACCGGGTCAAAATTGCCGGCATCCAGAGCCGTGCTGCGCCAGATGTTGAGCGCCACCCGGGCGCTGTAAAACCCATCCTTTTTGACGGCGGATTGCAAACGCCGCAGGCTTTCGCCGGCGATCTGTTCGCGCTGCCGCTGCTGTTCATCCGGCCCTGCCGGGGGCTGGTCCTCGGCCGAGACCGGAAGTCCAAAACCCACCAGCAGCGTCAGTGCCGCCAGGGCGGTCAGGAGGGTGAGCCGTTTCGGTGATCGCATCTTGAAACCGTGCCCAGGGAAAAGGAGGGGGCGTGGGGCGCGACCGACGGCCGAGCGCCCCAC
>JASFIY010000087.1:0-7041 GCA_050122415.1 Desulfobacteraceae bacterium | reverse complement strand
CGGCCGGGGTCATGGGCGTGGCTGAGCGCCAGACGCGCCATCAGGCACTTCATGTCCTGGCTGTCGTAGGTCTTTTCCAGCAGGCCGGGGTCCTTTTCAACCGCCACCCCCTGGTGAACGTAGAGGGTGGCATCCCCGCCGTCGTCCACGATCAGGTCCGGCCCGCTGCCGTCCGGCCAGGTGAGGGCCTGCTCGGTGCACCACCAGAACTCCTCCAGGGTCTCGCCTTTCCAGGCGAACACCGCCGCGGCCCCGGAGCGCGCGACGGCCGCGGCGGCATGGTCCTGGGTGGAGAAGATGTTGCAGGTCGCCCAGCGGATATCGGCCCCCAGCGCTTTGAGGGTTTCGATCAACATGGCCGTCTGGATGGTCATGTGGAGACTGCCCATGACCTTCATCCCGGCCAGGGGCTGCCGGTCGCCGTATTTTTCGCGCAGGGCCATCAGCCCCGGCATCTCTTTCTCCGAGAGTTTCATTTCCCGCGCGCCCAGCTCGGCCAGGGACAGATCCGCCACCTTGTAAGGCAGGCTGAGGTCAAGCGCCAGAACGTGGTTGCGGGGTATATCGGCAGGTGCTATCGGCATCTTGGGGTTCTCCTTGTCGTCTTCGGTTGTCGTCCGGCGGGGATTGAAAAGCCGGGACGGTCCGCAAACCGCCCCGCTGACCGGCCCGCTTGGATGGGGAAAAAATCAGAGCCCGGCTTTCTCTCTGATGACATCCGCCATATTGGTTTTCTCCCACGAAAATTCGGGCTCGCTGCGGCCGAAATGGCCGTAGGCCGATGTCTTGCGGTAGATGGGGCGCAGCAGGTCGAGGTATTCGATGATGGCCGCCGGCCGCAGGTCGAAAACCTCGCGCACGATATCCTTGACCCGGCATTTGGGTATTTTGCCGGTGCCCATCAGGTCCACCATGATCGAAACCGGCTCGGCGACCCCGATGGCGTAGGCGATCTGGACCTCGCATTTCTTGGCAACCCCTGCGGCGACGATGTTCTTGGCGATATGGCGGCCCATGTAGGAGGCGCTGCGATCCACCTTGGAGGGGTCCTTGCCGGAAAAGCACCCGCCGCCGTGGCTGCCCTGACCGCCGTAGGTGTCCACGATGATCTTGCGCCCGGTCAGGCCGCAGTCCCCCATGGGGCCGCCGATGACGAAACGCCCGGTGGGGTTGATGAAGTATTTGGTGTCGCCGTCGGTCATCTTGGCCGGAATGACCTTCTTGATCACCTCTTCGATGATGGCCTCCCGCAGGTCTTCATAGGTCACGTCCGGCTTGTGCTGGGCGGACACCACGACGGCATCCACCCGTTTGGGGGAGCCGTTTTCATACTCGACGGTCACCTGGGTCTTGCCGTCGGGCCGCAGGAAGTCGAGCGCCCCGTTTTTTCGTACGGTCGCCAGGCGCCGGGAGAGCTTGTGGGCGTACATGATGGGCATGGGCATCAGCTCGGGGGTTTCATCCGAGGCGAAGCCGAACATCAGCCCCTGGTCGCCGGCGCCCTGCTCTTTGTGGAGGCCCTGACCGACGTTGACCCCTTGAGCGATATCCGGCGACTGGTGGTCGATGCTGGTAATCACCGAGCAGGTCTGGTAATCGAAGCCCATCTGGGATGAGCAGTAGCCGATTTCGCGGATTGTGTCGCGCACGATCTGCGGCATGTCCACGTAACAATCGGTGGTGATTTCTCCGGCGATAAACGCCAGACCGGTGGTCACCAGGGTTTCACAGGCCACGCGGCAGTTGCGGTCCTGGGCCATGATGGCATCCAGGACGGCATCCGAGATCGCGTCGGCGACCTTGTCGGGATGGCCCTCGGTCACCGACTCGGAGGTAAAAAAGAACTGTTCGTTGTTCATGGTTGACTCCTGTATGGTATTGTTCCCGTAAAGGTTGCGCTGCGGGCGTTTGCGATCGGCCTTGGAAGCGGTTCATGGCCTGATGGCCCTATAGTCGTCTTCTGGGAGGCAAACCTTGACTGGGCTCCGCTGGTCAGTTCGGGGTCAAAAGGGCGTTGTCGATCAGGCGCGCAACCCCCACCTTGACGGCCAGGGCCATCAGGGCCGGCTGGGCGACTGCCGCCACGTCCTCCAGGCTGTGGGGGTCGCAGATGCGCACGTAATCGATCCGGGCGGCGGGGTGGGCCGCAATCAGGCGGTGGGCGGCAGCAATCAGGCGCGCCGCGTCGCGCGCGCCGTCTTGCAACATCCGCTGGGCCTGCTGCAGCGAACGGTAAAGGGACAGGGCCGCCGGCCGCTCCTCGGGCTTCAGATAGGCGTTGCGCGAGCTCATCGCCAGGCCGTCGGGCTCCCGCACGATGGGGGCACCGACCACGTCGATGTTGAAGTTCAGATCCGCCGCCATCCGCCGGATGATGATCAGCTGCTGGTAATCCTTCATGCCGAAGACGGCGACATGCGGGCGCACGATGTTGAAGAGCTTGGTGACCACCGTGGCCACGCCCCTGAAAAAGACCGGCCGGGAGAGGCCGCAGAGGTGAGCGGGCAGCGCCTGGAGGCTAACGTAGGTCTGGAATTCCGGGCTGTAAAGGCTGTCACGGGCGGGGGTGAAGAGGATGTCGACGCCCACGTCGCGGCAGCGGCGGGTGTCGCCGGCCAGGTCCCGGGGGTAGGTGTCGAGGTCTTCACCGGGGCCGAACTGGGTGGGGTTGACAAAAATGCTGACCACCAGCACATCGCAGCGCCGGCGCCCTTCCCGCATCAGGGACAGGTGCCCATCGTGCAGATAGCCCATGGTGGGAACGAAGGCGATGGTCCGTCCCTCGGCCCGCAGGGCTTCAGCCCGGGCTTGCATGATTGGAATTTCGGAAACGATTTCGATGGCGGCACCTCCGTTTTTTGGCGGACCTGCAGATCTAAACCAAACCCGCCAAAAAGTCAACGAACGGCCAAAAAAAAGACGGCCAACCGGGAGGGCAGGCGGCCGTCGGGGCGGACCGTGTTTTTTGCGGCCGCCATTTTGTGGAATTATTGATTGCCGCGACCCTTATGGCCGCTGGCGGCGGCGCAAGCCGTCACGCGGGGCCGCCCTGACCGCGACCACTACTGCAACCCAAACCCCAGGACACCCCATGTCGACCAAAGATTTTTTGAGACGCTTCGAGGAAATCATCGTCCATGCCCTGATCGGCATGATGATCATCGTGATCTTTCTGGCCACCCTCGAGCTGGGCTGGATCATCATCAGAGACATTCTCAGACCCCCGCTGTTCATGCTCGAAATCAATGATCTGGTGGAGATTTTCGGGTTTTTCCTGCTGGTCCTGATCGGCATCGAGCTTTTGGAGACCATCAAGGCCTACCTGGTGGAGAGCATCGTCCATGTGGACATCGTCATCGAGGTCGCCCTGATCGCCATCGCCCGCAAGATCATCATCCTCGACCTGGACCGGTACGACGGCGTGACCCTTGTGGGGATTGCCGCGATCATCTTTTCGATCACCTTCGCCTTCTTCGCCATCCGCAGAAGGCGAAGCCCCAATTTGGGATGAACCGTCAAAAGCCGGAATCCCGCCGCTTTCGACGAAAGACCGGAGCGATCAACTGGCGCGCTTGGCGGGGTGGGCGGCGGTCCCGCCCCCGACCAAGCGACAGATCATTCGGGCGCCCTGCCGCAGGGAGACCCGGCCGTGGTTGAGCACCATGTGATACAGTTCCGGGTGGTCGAAATCCATCCGGCCCAGATGGCGGAAAAGATTGGCCCGCCGGCGGTCCTCGTTCTGGACCGCTTTGACGGCCTGGGAAAGGTTCAGGCTGTAATGGGCCTGGAGAAATTTGATGCGGCTTTCGATGTGGTCGATCAACAGCACGTGAAAGACGTTCGGTCGGTCTCGGAGCAGATACTGCCCCCCCCGCCCGAGGATCACGGCATTGTCCTCGTCGGCGATGCGGTTGAGGACCTGCTGGAGCAGGTCCACGTATTTCTCTTCGTCGATATCGCCCCGCTCCCCGCCCAGCACCCGGTCCACCAGGCTCTTGGAAACCAGGTTGGAGGCGAACCGCAGCCACTTGCTGCCCGCCTCCCGCTCCATCGCGGCAACCCAGTTGTCGGAAACCTTGGCCTTGGCGGCGATCATTTCAACGATCTCGTCGCCCACGAAGATGTATTGCAGAGATTTGGCCACCATCTGACCGATGGTCCTGCCGCCTGCGCCGAACTGCCTCGAAATGGTGATGACCGCCATGCCGTCCTCCGTCTGGAAATCGCCTTATTCCGATTTGTAGCGAAACCGGCAGACCCGGTCAAGAAGCATTCAATTCTGCCGGGTGCAGCGCCTGGCCGCCGGAAAACCGGGGCCGCCGAGGCTTATCCGGCGGTTGACATCCCGGGCCCCGTTTTCTATAGTGCCGCGATTGCCGCCGGGCCCCCGTCAACCGCAAGATTTCAAAGGATATCGACGCCATGCAGGAGCTTCTGGGCCTTACCCGGGAACTTATCCGCTTCAGATCGGTGCACGCCGAGCCGGCCGAAATCACCCGCTGCGCCGATTTCGTGCAGGCCTTCCTGTCCGCCCACGACATCGGCTTCCGGCGCTTCGAGGTCGCCGGCGTCCCCTCGATCCTGGTCATGCCCCAGGGGGACTACGCCCCTGTACTGCTGATGGCCCATATCGACGTGGTCGACGGCCCCGAGGCGATCTTCGAGCCCCGGGAAAAAGACGGCCGCCTCTACGGCCGGGGCAGCGTCGATGACAAGTACGCCGTGGCCCTGGCCCTGGTGCTGCTGCGGCGCCAGCTGGAGCGCCTGCGCGCCGCGGGGCGCGATCAATCCGACCTGTCCTTCGGCGTCCTGATCACCGGCGACGAGGAGATCGGCGGTGCCAACGGGGCCGGGCACGTGCTGGCGAAGATCAAAACCGATTTCGGGATCGCCCTGGACGGCGGCGGCCTGGACAAGATCGTGGTCAAGGAAAAGGGTCTCCTGCGGCTGCGGCTGGTGGCCCGCGGCAGGGCCGCCCACGGCTCGCGCCCCTGGCTGGGGGAAAACGCCATCGAAAACCTGATGGCCGACTACGACCGCCTGAAGCTTTTTTTCCAGGTGAGCGCCCCGGAGCACTGGCACCGCACCCTGAACCTCGGCGTCATCAGCGGCGGCCGCGCCGTCAACCAGGTGCCAGACCGGGCCGAAGCCCTGCTGGACATCCGCTTCACCGAGGAGGACGACGTGGACCGGCTGCTGGCCGAGATGGCGGCGGCGGTGCGGGGCGAGCTGGTGGTGGAGCGCCGCGACCCGCTCTTTCTGGGGGGCCGATCGCCCTACCTGGAAACCCTCCTCAGGCTGAGCCCCGGCACCCGGATCGGGGCCGAGCACGGCGCCAGCGATGCGCGCTACCTGTCCGCACGCGGCATCCCCGGGATCGTGTGGGGCGCCGACGGCGACCGCAGCCAGCACGCCGACGACGAACACGTCGAGATCCGCAGCGTACAGCGGCTTTTCGCGGTCCTGGACGACTTTCTCAAGGAAGTCAAAACCTTTTGACAAAAATTGTTGGATCGATTAGGAAAAAGAGTCGATGCGCATTGAGCGCCCAAAGAGTTGAAACCAACGGGAGAAAGGAGTGCGGACATGGGAAAAAAACTGTGGATCGGGGTGGCGGTGATGGTGCTGCTGACGGCCGTCGCGGCCCTGGCGGAAACCCCCAAAAAGGGCGGCACGCTGGTTTTCGGCCGCGGCGGGGACAGCGTCGGGCTGGACCCGGCCTATGAAACCGACGGCAACTCCTTCATGATCTGCGACAACGTCTTCGAAGCGCTGGTGGCCTACGCCGACGAGTCCACCGCGCTGGAGCCGGGCCTGGCCGAGTCCTGGGAAATCTCCGACGACGGCAAGACCTACACCTTTTACCTGCGCAAGGGGGTCAAGTTCCACGACGGCACCGACTTCGACGCCAACGCGGTGGTCTTCTCGATCGGGCGCATGATGAAAACGCCCAACGTCAAGTTCGTCGGCGAGGGCTTCCAAATCCCGGCCCAGGAGCGCCCGCCCGAATACTGGGTCTCCATGGAAATGGACGACACCGTGGAGAGCATCGAAGCCGTCGACCCCCACACGGTGGTCTTCAAGCTCAAACGCCTGGAGGCCCCCTTTCTGGCCAACATGGGCATGGATTTCGCCGACATCATCAGCCCGACGGCCTTTCTGAAAAACCCCCAGGAGTTCCTGCGCAACCCGGTGGGCACCGGCCCTTTCAAGTTCGTCAACTGGGTCAAGGACGACCGCATCACCCTGGAGCGCTTCGACGGCTACTGGGACAAAAGCGGCGGCCCCTATCTGGAAAAGCTGGTGTTCCGCGCGATCCCGGAAAACTCGGTGCGTTTTCTGGAGCTCAAGACCGGCAACATCAACATCTGCCAGTTCCCCAACCCCGCCGACATCCCGCTGGCCAAGAACGATCCCAACCTGGTGCTGGCCGTTCAGCCGGGCATGAACATCGGCTACCTGTCCTTCAACCACACCAAGCCGCTGTGGCAGAACGTCCACCTGCGCCGGGCCGTGGCCCATGCCATCGACCGTGCGGCGATCGTCGACAACATCTACCAGGGCCTTGGGCAGGTGGCCAAAAACCCGATCCCGCCCACCATGTGGGGCTACAACGAGGCGGTCCCGGGCTTTGCCTATGACCCGGAGCTGGCCAAGCAGGAGCTGGAAAAAGCCGGCTACCCCGAAGGCCAGGGGCTGCCCGAAATCACCCTGTGGTCCATGCCGGTGCCGCGCCCCTACAACCCCGAGGGGCTCAAGGTGGGCGTGGCCATGATCTCGGACCTCGCCAAGGTCGGGATCCAGGCGCGCATCGTCAGCTACGACTGGGGCACCTACCTCAAGCGCCAGCGGGAGCAGCCCGAGGACATGGACCTCTTCCAGCTGGGCTGGACCGGCGACAACGGGGACCCGGACAACTTCCTGGCGGTGCTCTTCGACGGCCTGGCCTCCTCCTCGGTCCGCACCCAGTGGAAAAACGAGGAATACCACCAGCTGATGCTGGCCGGCAAGCAGACCATCGACCAGGAGAAGCGGGTCGAG
>JASFIY010000086.1:0-7088 GCA_050122415.1 Desulfobacteraceae bacterium | reverse complement strand
GGCCTCGCAAGCCGCGGGCCGCGGCCCGAAAAGAGTTCTTGCCAAACGGGCGGCCGGTTTTATATTTAGCTTGATTTGCGGCTCACCGCAGGTGAAAAGCGCGACACCATCCGTTAGGAGCAATGAAATGTCAAATCAACTCAAAACCACCTTTCTCCTGGCCCTTTTGACGGTCTTCATCGTCCTGGTGGGGCGGTTGCTGGGCGGTCAGCAGGGGATGATCCTGGCGCTTTTGCTGGCGGCCGGGATGAACTTTTTCAGCTACTGGTTTTCGGACAAAGTGGTCCTGCGGATGTACCGCGCCCGTGAGGTCACCCGCGAGCAGGCTCCGGAGATCTACGATATCGTGGCCGCCCTGACCCAACGGGCCGGGCTGCCGATGCCCAAGGTCTGCATTATTCCCCAGGAAGCCCCCAACGCCTTCGCCACCGGCCGCAACCCCGAGCACGCCGTCGTGGCGGTCACCGAGGGGTTGCTGCGGCTGATGGACCGCGAGGAGATCACCGGGGTGCTGGCCCACGAACTGGCCCACGTCAAAAACCGGGACATCCTGATCGGCTCCATCGCCGCCACCATGGCCGGGGCGGTGATGATCCTGGCCAACATGGCGCGATGGTCGGCTATATTCGGCGGGTTCAATCGGGACAACCAGCAAGGGGGGGGCCTGGGCATGATCGGGCTGCTGGTCACCTCGATTCTTGCGCCGATGGCCGCCATGGTGATCCAGATGGCGGTTTCGCGTTCGCGCGAGTATCTGGCCGACGCCACCGGGGCCGGATTTTCCGGCAACCCCGATGGACTGGCGCGGGCTCTGGAAAAACTCGGCGCTTACTCCAAGCAGCTGCCGATGCAGGCCGCTCCCGCCACCGCCCACATGATGATCGTCAACCCGCTGACCGGCGGCGGCCTGGCCAATCTTTTCTCCACCCACCCGCCGCTGACCGAGCGTATTGCCCGGCTGCGGGGCCTGCACCCGTCGCCCGGCGGCGGCAGACCGCAATCCCAGGCCGATCCGAACAGCGGTCAGGCCGCGGGCCGCGCCATGTGGGACCGGCTCTCCCGCTGAAGCAGCGGCTTGCCAACACAGGAGTTGCTTGCAATGAAAGACGATCGGGGTCACTACTACTACCCGTTTCCCCAAAACAAACGGGTGCGCATGTACGTGCGGCAGGGTGAGACGGGGGTCGATTTCAGGCTTTGGAACCAGGACGATCCGCAGCTGTGGATCGAGCACGGCTGGGTGCCGCATGCGGCCATCACGGCGGCCAGCGCCATCTATCAGAAGAAGGGCTTCGACCCCCACCAGGCCTACGATATCAAGCTGGCGCGGGCGCTTCTGACCGAATCCGCTTGACATCAGCGCCGTGTCCCCGGTGGGTTGAAGACCGCTGATCTTCGGGACCGGGTGAGCCAATCGGACTCCCGGTCCTCAAAAACGAAAAAGGGACCTCATGAAACACCTCATTTTGGGTGGCCTGCTTCTGGTCGCCCCGCTCCTCTGGGGTTGCAGCGACCGCACCCCCCTGGAGCTTCTTGAAACCGCCCGGCTGGAGGAAAAGCAGCACAACCCCGAACATGCCGCGGCCCTATACCGCGAGATCATTTCCAGATTTCCCGACAGCGAGGCCGCCAAGACCGCCGCCGAGCGCCTGGCGGCCATGGCGCCAGCCCAATGAGCACCTCACATTTCAGGTCTCATCGAGGATTGAGGAGATGACCGCCGACACCCAAATCAAAGATCTGCAACTTCGGATCAAGGAACTGGAAGAATTTTGTGACAAGTGTCTGAAATCCGAACAGATGCTGCGTCGCAGCAACCAACTCATCAAAAGCATCCTGGCCCACTCCGCCATCGGGTTCGGACTGGTTGAAAACCAGACCTTCGTGGAGGTCAACGAGGCCATGCGCAAGCTGTTCGGCTTTGACCGCAAAAGAGACTTCCACGGCATGGGCCTGGATGCCCTGTACCCCGCCAAGGCGGATTACGAGCGCGTCGCCTGCCGCATCGAGGAAGCCCTGCGGGCCGGTGAAGCCATCCAGCTGGATACAACCTTTCAGCGCAGGGATGGCGCCACATTCCCCGGGCATCTCAAAATCAGCACCCTGGACCCCACCAACCCCATGCGCCGGGCGGTGATATCGGTTTCGGACATTTCCTGGCGCAAGAAGTTGGAAGCGGAACTGATTGAAAAAGAGAAGCTCCAGGGGGTGATCGAGATGGCGGGCGCCATCTGCCACGAACTCAACCAGCCCATTCAAGTGGCGACCTTCGAGTTCTCCCAGGTTCTGGAGGACCCGGACCTGCCGCTGAAACATCGGGTCGATCTGGCCAAGGTCAAGCGGCAGATCGACAAGATCGGGACGATAACCGGCAAATTGATGCGGATCACCCGTTATGAAACGTGCGAATACATCGAAGGCCGGAAGATCATCGACATCGACCGGGCATCGGGGGTGACCTCATAAAATCCCCACCCAGCGGCGGAAACAGCGGCGGCTGGCCGGCAGGCGGCGAAACCGGTTGACCTCAATCCCGATAAAGGCTATGATTGCTGAGCTTTTGTGCGGCCGGCTGCGATTCCGCAGACCAGCGGCGGGCCCGCGGTTTCGACTGCCTTGCAGCCTAGCCAATCGGGCAGAGTCTCCGGTATGGGGGTCGGCGGTTGCCAGCCTCACCCTTAATACCGCAATGGACGTGGGAGATGGAAAAGCTCACCAGCCAATGGCCCCAGGTGGATCGGCGCTCCGGTGGCGACCGGCGTTCAGACGGTTGCCGCCTGCTCAGCCCTTACTGGCTGGCAGGCAAGCGCGTTGAGCCGCGACGCCGGGAAGATCGCGAGCGGTCCTATCGGGTGGACCGCCACGACCCCCGTTTTCTGATTCCCATTGCGCTGATTTTGCTGCTGAGTCTCCTGGATGCGGTTCTGACCCTCCACCTGATCAGTCACGGGGCAGCCGAAATCAATCCCCTTCTCAACTATTTCCTCAACAGAGGGCACCTGCCGTTCTTAATCGTCAAGTACGGCTTGACCGCAGCCGCCATTCTCATCGTGGTTCACAACGCCAAGGTTTTCCTTTTTCGCTCGCGCATCCGCACGCAGATTTTGCTGGCGTTTTTTATCCTGCCCTTTTTTCTGGTGGTTCAATGGGAGCTGTTCCTGATTTTCTTCCGGCTCTGAAGGCCCGGCGGTTCCACCCGAGTCGATGGCAGGGGTGAACGCGCCCATGGACCGCAGCGGGTATCCCTCCGGGGCGACCCTTTGGGAGGTGGGTCCCCGGGACGGCTTTCAGTTCGAAGAGGCCACGATTCCCACCGGGTTGAAGCTGGAAATCATTCAGGGGTTGATGGCTGCCGGGCTTCGCCACATTCAGGTCACCTCTTTTGTCAATCCCCGCAAGGTCCCCCAGATGGCCGATGCCGAGGAGCTGGTCCAGCGCCTGCCCAAAGATCCGGGTGTTTGTTTCTCCGGTCTGGTGCTCAACCGCGTCGGGCTCGAGCGGGCCTGCATGAGCGGTCTGAGCGCCGTTGAAATTTCCGTTTCGGCCAGCGACAGCCACAGTCGGCGCAACACCGGGATGCCCTTGGCGGTGGCCGTTGCCCAGGGCCAGGAACTGATCCGGGCCGCTGTCCGCGATGGGCTGCAGGTGCGCGCCAGCGTGCAGTGCGCCTTCGGCTGTGTTCAGGAGGGGCCCGTTTCCCAGGAACGGGTGCGCGACATTTTGACGGCTTTCCAGTCCTCCGGGGCCCACAGCTTGGCACTGGCGGATACCACCGGGATGGCCACCCCGCCGGCGGTCAAACGGCTGTTGCGGCGGGTGCTGCCCGCCACCGGAGCCCTGCCCATAGGCCTTCACCTCCACGATACCCGCGGTTTGGGACTGGTGAACCTGATGGCCGGCCTGGAGTGCGGGGTGACACGGTTCGACACCGCTTTCGGCGGGTTGGGCGGGTGCCCTTTCGTGGAAGGCGCCGCAGGCAATATCGCCACCGAAGACACCCTTTACCTGCTGGCCGCCCTCGGGGTCGAAACCGGGGTCGATGCGGCCGCCGTCGCCCGCTGCTCCCGCCGGCTGGCGGCCTTTCTGGGCAAGACCCTGGCCGGCAAGCTCTACCGTCTCCTACACTGAGCCGAATTGGCCGTACCCAGGCGACCTCGAGATGCGGCGCAACGCAGAGATTGGATTTTACGGAACCGTCAAGTTTGCCGAAGCGGTAAACAATCAAAAACCGGACAGTTTCGTAGAAAGGTCAAGTTACGGCGCGCAAATCTCAGCGGCGTGAGGCGTACTGCTCTACGCCGCAGCGATTTCGAGATGCAGCGCAACGCAGAAATTGGCCTTTCTACGGAACTGTCAAGTTTGCCGGTCGGGCTACCGAATAGTGAACTGCGGCGGTTTTCGACGACAAGTGCCGAGGCTGCCACGGACTTTGGGCACACGCCACAGCGGAAAAAGGCAATCGCCGGGGTACCCGGCGTGATTTTGCATGCGGGCTTCAGGCTGGTCAGCGAGCGATGAACCACAGTGAGCGGCAAAAAATCCTGTTTGTCGACGACGAGGAGAGCATCCTCGAAATCGCCCGCGAGTTTTTCCAGCACAAGGGCTACCAGGTCTACACCGCCAACCATGGCCGGGAGGCGCTGGCGCTGATCCACACCGAGGCCATCGACTGCTGTTTCACCGATATCAACATGCCCGAAATGGACGGGCTCGAACTCGCCGAGCACATCCGCACCTTCGACAACACGATACCCGTCATCGTCATGACCGGGTATCCCTCCATGGACAATACCCTCCGGACCCTTAAAAACGGAGTCGTCGATTTTCTGATCAAACCGGTCAATCTCAACCAGATGGAACTCTGCGTTCAGCGCGTGCTGCGGGAGCGGCAGCTGTTTGTCGAAAACATCCTGTTGAAAAAGGAGGTCGCCCACAAGGAGCGGTTGGAAAAGCTCAATCGCGAGCTGCTCTACAAGGTCGAGGAACTGCGCGTGCTCAACAAGATCATGCGCAACTTCAACACCATCAGCCAGAGCACCGACGTCTTCAAACGGGTCATCGATCTCACCCTTGAGATTACCCCGGCGGAGGATTCCCGCTTTTACGTGATCAACGAGGGGCTGCAAAAACCAGTGGTCATTGCCCGCGCCGGGGTCTCCGTCGCCCCGGGCAGGCGGCCCGAAAATTCGGCGGGCCTTGCGCCCGCGGCGGCGGCCGAGGAAGCCGCGATCGAAACCCTGATCCTGGAGAGCGTGGCGGATGAGGTGCCCCTGCTGGTTGCCGAAAACCGCGGCGCTCGGGGACTGGCTGAAGAAATTCGTTCGTTCGTGGCGGTGCCCCTCAAGATCCGGGAAAAAGTCTTCGGCGTGCTGACCGCCATGGTGCGTTCCGCCGGGCCGCGGTTCAACGAAAAAGATCTCTACTATCTCTCCTTCATGACCCAGAATGCCGCCTACGCCGTCGAAAATCTGGCCCTCTACGAAAATATCTATGAAAATCTCTTCTCCACCCTGTTCGCCTTCGTCAAGGCCATCGAGGCCCGCGACCAGTACACCCAGCAGCATTCCAACCGCGTGACCGGGATCGCCATCGCCATCGGCAAACAGATGGGCTGCACCACCGAAGAAATCGGCATCCTGAACCTGGCCGGCCAGCTGCACGACATCGGTAAGATCGGCATCCCGGACGACATTCTGCTGAAACCCGGCCGTTTGACCCCCGAGGAATTCGAAACCATCAAGGGGCACTCCCTGATCGGCGCCAGCATCGTGGGGCAGCTGGGCCTCTGGGACCGGGAACAGCGGATCATTCGCTCCCATCACGAGCGCTTCGACGGCACCGGCTACCCGGACGGCCTGGTGGGCGAGCAAATTCCCCTGTTGGCCCGGATTCTCTCCATCGCAGACGTTTACGACGCCATGGCCTCCGACCGCACCTATCGCCGGCGCATGGCGGAAAGCCGCATTCTGGAGATCATCCAGGAGGGCGCCGGCTCGCAGTTCGACCCCGCCATCGTCGGCGTTTTCATGCAGCTTCACCGGGAGGGCAAGATTGCCGGCCAGGAGTGGGAATCCGCGCAGTACGCCGACGGTCATCCGTCGCCCCCGCTTTCCCTTACAGCCTAAAGTCCCGGGGGCATTTGGTATTTACACCCGCCCCGGTTGATGCTATGAATCTTCGCCTATCTTTGCGGACCGGGTTTTCGCCTTCGCCCGTCCCGTCGCCTCCGGCCGGCGGCCGCTGCCGGCCGTCCGGGCCCGCTCGCTGGACGATTCTGGTGTGGATATGGATGAGAAACGGACCTTTGTTCGTGCCCTGATTTCGACCCGCGCAAAAATAAAGCTGCTCTCGCCCCACGAGCTGGAAGAAATTCGGACCCTGCGGGCAGCGGCTTTCCCGCTGCAGGGCCATCCGTCGCAGCCGGCGGATGGCGATGACGACGCCCCGGCCTATCTGGGGGAGCTCGTCGAGCTTTTGGTCCAGATCGACGACAAGCTGGACCGTGTCATGGATCTGCTGATCCACGGCAAGGGCGGCGATGCGGCGCCGCCCGAGGTTCTGCAAACCATCGACATCAGCGGCGCCGGCATGTTCATGGTGCTCTCGGCGCCCCTGGACGTCGGTCAGCTGCTGCAGGTCACCATCCGTTTTCCCGGTTTTCCCCTGGGGCTTTTCAAGGTTTTGGGCGAGGTGGTGCGAATCGAACCCGCCACTGAGGAAAGGGGCGTGGTCTACCACACCGGGGTGCGATTCCTGGAGATGACCGATGCCGAGCGGGACCGCCTGGTGGCCTACACCTTCATGCAACAGCGCCGAACCATCCGGGAGTCCAAGAAGGAGTCCTGACCAGGGTGGGAAACTGGCGCCGTCCGTCCGTTTTTGCCGGGTCCATGGACCAACTCTAAGAGAGATCATGAATACCCCCAAAGTACTGGTCATCGACAGCGACCCGGTCCTTACCGACAGTCTGGTGGAGGCCCTCAGAAAAAACGGCGGCTGTCAGGTGGAAACCTCTCCGGAGACCGAGCGCGTCCGTGAACTGCTGGACAGCAACTATTTCAACGTGGTCATCACCGATTTCAACACGA
>JASFIY010000085.1:0-7128 GCA_050122415.1 Desulfobacteraceae bacterium | reverse complement strand
CCGGGCGCGCCCTGCTGCAGGCCATTGGACAGCCGTCCACATCCCCGCGTGCGGCCCGCCCAACGCGGTCCCCCGCTTAAAATTCATCCAGCCCCGGATCCCCCCATGACCCCCCAGGACGTGCTGCACAAGTTCTTCGGCTACGACAGCTTCCGCGCGCATCAGCGCCAGGTGATCGACCAGATGCTGGCCGGCGGCGACGCCTTTGTGCTGATGCCCACCGGCAGCGGCAAATCCCTCTGCTTCCAGATTCCGGCGATCATCCGGGAGGGCGTCGGGCTGGTGGTCTCACCGCTGATCGCACTGATGCAGGACCAGGTGGCGGGGTTGCGCCAAAACGGGGTGCGGGCCGACTTCCTGAATTCGAGCCTGGCGCCGGAGGCCGCCGCGGCGGTTGGGGCGCGTGCTCTGGCCGGTGAGACCGACCTGCTCTACGTGGCGCCCGAACGCCTGTTGAGCGAGCGCTTCCAGGAGTTTCTCTCCCGGTTGCGGATCGCGCTCTTCGCCATCGACGAGGCCCACTGCGTGTCCCAGTGGGGACACGATTTCCGGCCGGAGTATCTCCAGATCGCCAGCGTGACCCGCCGCTTTGCCGGGGTGCCGCGGATCGCGCTGACGGCCACCGCGGATGCCGCCACCCGCGAGGAGATCCTCGAAAAGCTGGAGATGAAGGCCGCCGCACAGTTCCTGGCCAGCTTCGACCGGCCCAATATCTGCTACCGGGTGCAACTCAAGGAAAACGGCCGCCAGCAGGTGCTGCGCTTCATCCGGGCCGAGCACCCGGACGATACCGGGATTGTCTACTGCCGCAGCCGCAAGCGGGTGGACGACCTGGCGGCCTGGCTGGCGGCCAAGGGCGTCAAGGCCGTCGCCTACCACGCGGGGCTCGGCGCGGCCGAGCGCAACCGGCGGCAGCAGCGCTTCGCCCGCGAGGAAACCATCGTGGTGGTCGCCACGATCGCCTTCGGTCTGGGGATCGACCGGCCGGATGTGCGCTTCGTGGTGCACTTCGACGTGCCCACCAGCATGGAGGCCTACTATCAGGAGACCGGCCGGGGCGGGCGCGACGGGGGCCCCAGCGACGCCTGGATGCTCTACTCGCTGGCCGACGTGGTGGCCGTGCGCCAGATGCTGGCCCGCTCCGAGGGCGACGAGCGTTTCAAACTGCTTCAGCAGCGCAAGCTGGAAGCGGTCCTGGGCTACTGCGAAACCACCGAGTGCCGGCGGCAGGTGCTGCTGCGCTATTTCGGCGAAACCCTGGCCGAGCCCTGCGGCAACTGCGGCACCTGTCGGGAGGCGCCCGAAACCTGGGACGGGACCGTGGCCGCCCAGAAGGCGCTCTCGGCGGTATACCGCACCGGGCAGCGCTTCGGCGCCGCCTACTTGGTGGACCTGCTGCTGGGAAAGGAAAATGACCGTATCCGGCGCTTCGGCCACCACCGTCTCAAGACCTTCGGGGTGGGGCGGGAGCTCTCGGCCCTGGAGTGGCGCTCGGTCTTTCGGCAGCTGATGGCCGCGGGCCACCTCACGGTGGAGATGTCCCAACGGGCCGGTTACCGCCTGACCGAGAAAAGCCGGCCGGTCTTAAGGGGTGAGGTGGAGATCCGCCTGCGCCGAGACCAGAAGCCGCCCAAGGCCGCCCAAAGCCGCGCCCCCCGGGCCGCACCGGCCCCGGCCACGCTGGACGGTCCGGCCGCTGAGCTCTGGGAGGTCCTGCGCCGCCTGCGCCTGGAAATCGCCCAGGAGCTGGAGCTGCCGGCTTACGTGATCTTCCACGACAAGACCCTGCGGGAGATGGCCGTCAGCCGCCCGGCCAGCCGCGAGGCCCTGCTGGCGATCAGCGGCGTGGGCGAATCCAAGGCCGACAGATACGGCGAGCGGTTTCTGGCGGCCATTCGGGGGGCCCCGCCAGGCGGCGGCTGAAGGGCCCCCGGTGGGGCGAAAGCGTGTCGGCCGCCTGTGGCGCCGCCGGCCAAAAGTCTCGTAACCGGAAAGATGCGGCCTGGCGTGCGCCGCCCGTCGCCCAATCAAAGGGGAATTCTCATGATCTGGACCTCGGTGGTGGTGGGGCTGGTGCTGCTCGTCCTGGGCCGCAAGCTCTTCTGGCTGTTCGTGGCGGGGATCGGGTTTTTCGCCGGTCTTCACCTGGGCCAGCAGTTCTGGGGGTTTCAGGCCGAATTTCTGGTTGTGGTCTTTTCGCTGGGGCTCGGGGTGCTGGGGGCGTTGATCGCCCTGGTGTTTCAACGGCTGGCGATCGGTCTGGCCGGTTTCGGGGCCGGGGGCGTGAGCGCGTTGAACCTCCTGGCGCTGTGGGGACCACAGCCCGCGGCCTGGACCTGGACGGCCCTTCTCCTCGGCGGGGCCCTGGGCGCGGTGCTTCTCTATCTGCTCTTCGACTGGGGCCTGATCCTGGTCTCCTCTCTCGCCGGCGCTTCGCTGGTGGTCCAGGCGGTGGAACTCGGCCCGGCCCTGGAGGCCGGGGGCTTTTTGGTTCTATTGGCCGCTGGGGTGCTCATCCAGACGCGCTTGATGCGCGCCCGCGGCGGCTGGCGGGAATAGGGCGCAACCTTGACCGCGGCGTAAAAAGCATTTTACCCCGCCGTGCGGTGTTTTTGCAGTAAACTTTGCCGGATACCCCGGGGATAGACGGGATTTACAACTCCGATCGGTCTGTGTTCATTTTCTTGTGCGGACAAGAAAACGAACCACAAGAAGCCGCCCGCGCCCCGGGGCCCTGCGGGCTGCCCTGCGCTTCTCGCAGCCGGCGGGCCCTGTGGAACCAGCTTGCGCTCAAACAGCCACAGGGCCTTTATCGCCGGTCGCTGCGATGCTCGGCCCGGGACGACGGGACATAAAACGCATTCTGCATCAAGGGCGATAAATTCGGCTGTCGTCTTTTAAAAACGCAACAACACCTTGGACTTTTTTCACCATCATCCCGATTTTTGTCTCAACGGCCCATCAACCCTGGGGCTGTCGGAACCGGCGGCGGCGGTTGCTGATGGGCAAACTAGTTGACCAGCCCCCGGCCCAGCGCGGCCTGCTCGCGCTCCAGACGGCGGGCGACCTGGCCGGGGATCCGGCTTCGACGGGAAAGCAGGCCGTAGGCCAGCGGCACCACCAGGAGGGTGAAAAAGGTGGCCGCCAGGACCCCCGCCAGAACCACCGTGCCGATCACCATCCGGGTTTCGGCCCCGGCACCGGCCGACAGGATCAGGGGCACGGCGCCGGCGGCGGTGGTCACCCCGGTCATGACGATGGGGCGCAGGCGAACTTCGGCGGCCTTGAGAATCGCGCGGTGAAAACTCATCCGCTGACCCCGCAGCTGGTTGGCGAACTCGACGATCAGGATCCCGTTCTTGGCCGCCAGCCCCACCAGCATGATCAGCCCGATCTGGCTGTAGAGGTTCAGGGTGGCGCCGGTCAGGTAAATGCCCAGCAGCCCCCCGGCGATCGCCAGGGGCACCGTCAGCATGATCACCAGGGGGTTGATGTAGCTTTCGAACTGCGCCGCCAGCACGAGAAACACCACCAGGATGCCCAGCAGGAAGACGAAGAGGATCGAGCGCGACGAGAACTTGTAGTCCCGGGACTGCCCCTTGTAGTCGAGGATGACGTTTTCCGGCAGGTGCTCCCGGGCCAGGCCTTCCAAATAGGCCAGGGCCTCGCCCAGGGCCAGGCCATCGGCCAGGTTGGCCTCCAGGGTGATGGCGCGCACCCGATTGTAGCGGTTGAGGGTGCCGGAATCGGCCAGTTCCGCCACCTCCACGAAGTTGGACAGGGGGATCAGCGCGTCGCTGCGGTCGGAGCGGACAAAGATGTGCTCCAGATCGGCGGGGGTGCGCTGGACCTCGCGCGCGCCCTCCAGGATCACGTCGTAGACCTCGCCGGCATCGGTGGTGGTGGTCAGCCGCCGGGAGCCCAGCAGCGTCTCCAGGGTCCGGCCGATGGTGCCCACGGTCACCCCCAGGTCGGCGGCGCGGTCGTAGTCGATGCTGACCTGCAGCTGCGGTTTGGTCTCCTTGTAGTCCCAGTCGATGCCCACCAGCCCCGGGTTGTCGGCCGCGATGCGCTCCAGCAGGATATCCCGCCACTGGGCCAGTTCGGCGTAGGTGCCGCCGCCGATCACGAACTGCAGCGGTTTCTGGATGGACGCGCCGAAGCCCTGGCGCATGACCGGGAAGGCCCGCACCCCCGGCAGACCGACCAGGCGCCCGCGCACGTCCTCCATGATGGCCCAGGCGGACCGTCGCCGGTCCCAGTCGTCCAGAACGAAAATCACGATCCCGCTGTTGAAGTTCTCGAAGTTGGCGAAGGTCCGCGGGGCCCGCACCAGCAGCCGGGTGGCCTCGCCGCTGGTGACGAAGGGCATCAGGCGGCGCTCGATTTCGTCCATGTACTCCTGCATGTAGGCGAAAGAGGCCCCCTCGGGCCCGTTGACGATCACGAAAAACGCGCCGCGGTCCTCCTGGGGGGCGTATTCGGTGGGGATTTGGCCGAAGAGCCAGGCCGATGCCACCAGCAGCAGGACAAAGAGCCCCAGAACCGGCAGGGGGTGCTTCAGGCTGCGGTTGAGCAGGCGGCGGTAGCGCCTGCGCGTCCACCGGAAGAGGGCGTCGGTTCCCGCCGCGACGCCTCTTGGGGGGCCGCCAGACGGTGTTTTCAGGATCTTGGAGGCCAGCATCGGGGAGAGGCTGAGGGCCACGATGCTGGAAAAGGCCACCGCCGCCGCCATGGTCAGGGCGAACTCGGAAAACAGGCGCCCCACGTCGCCTTCCAGAAACGCGATCGGAACGAAGACCGCGACCAGCACCAGCGAGGTGGCAACCACCGCAAAGCCCACCTGGCGGGTGCCCCGATATGCCGCCACCAGCGGGGATTCGCCTTTTTCGGCCATGCGCCGGAAGATGTTCTCCAGGACCACGATGGCGTCGTCCACCACCAGCCCGATGGCCAGGACCAGCGCCAGGAGGGTCAGCAGGTTGACCGAAAAACCGAGGGCATAGAGCGCGATGAAACTGGCGACCACGGAAACCGGCACGGTCACCGCCGGGACCAGGGTGGCCCGGACGCTGCCGAGAAACAGATAGATCACCGCCACCACCAGGAGGATGGCGATGGCCAGGGTTTTGAAGACCTCGTGGATGGCGCCTTCCACGAAAACCGACGTGTCGTAGCTCTGGGCGATGGTCATGCCCTCGGGCAAGGTCGGGTTGAGGCGCTTCATTTCCGCCTTGGCGGCGCGCGCCACCTCGATCGTGTTGGCCGTGGACTGCTTGATGATCCCGATCCCCACCATGGTGACGCCGTTGCCCCGGAAGAAGGTGCGGTCCTCCTCGGTGCCCCGCTCCACCCGGGCGATGTCCCCCAGGCGCACCAGGTGGCCGTCCGCTCCCCGGGCGATGACCAGCTGGGCGAAGTCCCCGGCGGTGCGGAAGGCCCGCTGGACGCGCACGGTGAACTGCCGCTGGCGGGATTCGATGCTGCCCGCCGGCAGCTCCGAGTTCTCGGCCCGCAGGGCGGCCTCGACCTCGGCCACGGTGATGTTGCGGGCCGCCATGGCCTGCCGGTCCAGCCAGATCCGCATGGCGAAACGCTGGCCGCCGCCGATCCGAACCCGTGCGACGCCGTCCAGGACGCTGAAATAGTCCACCAGGTAGCGCTCGGCGTAATCGGTCAACTCCGGCACGCTCAGACGGTCGCTGGTCAGGTTCAACCACATGATCACGTCGTCGTTGGAATCCACCTTCTGGATTTCGGGCGCATCGGCCTCCAGGGGCAGGTCGTCCAGGATGCCCGCGACCCGGTCGCGGATATCGTTGGCCGCCCCGTCCACATCCCGGCCGGTGGTGAACTCCACCGTCACCACGGACCGGCCGTCCTCGCTGCTGGAGGAAACCGCGGCGATGCCTGCGACCCCCGCGATGCGCTCTTCGAGCAGCCGGGTGATCTGGGTTTCGACGACATTGGCCGCCGCGCCGGGATAGCGGGTGTCGATGGAGACCACCGGCGGGTCGATGTCCGGGTATTCCCGCAGCGGCAGGCGGTGGAAGGCCGCCAGGCCGAAGATCACCAGCAGCAGGGAGATCACCGAGGCGAAGACCGGGCGTTTGACCGAAACGTCGGAGAGCAGCATCACTCCGTCCTCCCCTGGGCCCGGGTCAGCAGATCCTGCAGGGGTTCGTCGCCCGCGGCCACGGCCGTGACGGTCACCGGCTGGCCCGGCCGGGCGCGCAGGGTGCCGTGGATCACGACGAATTCACCGGCCGCGAGCCCCTCGCGGATCTCCACCTCGCCCGGGCGGCGGGCGCCGATGGTCACCGGGCGGTGCTGGGCGACCGGCTGCGCGGCGTCCGGGTCCACCACCAGGACGTGGTTTTGCTGCCCGCTGGGGATCAGGGCCTCTTCCGGAACGACCACGGCATCCCGGGGGTTCTTGAGCAGCACCAGGCTCATCAGCAGTCCCGGCTTCAACACCCGCTCCGGGTTTTCCAATACGGCGCGGCCGGTGATCGACCGCGTCACCGGGTCGATGCGGCTGTCGATGCTGGCCACCGTGCCTTGGAACTCGCGCCCGGGAAAGGCGGGGGAGCGTGCCTCGATGGGCAGCCCGGGGCGCAGCGTCGCCAGGTGAACCGCCGGCACGGTGAAGTCCAGCTTCATCACGCTGTCGTCGTCCAGGGTGGTGATGAGGTCCCCAGGCTCGATGAAGGTTCCCACGCTGATGTTGCGCAAGCCCAGCACTCCGGCAAACGGGGCGGTGACCAGGCGGTCGCGCAGGCGGGACTCGATGGCCTGCAGCCGCGCCCGGGCGGTCTCGTACTCGCGCCGCCGCTGCTCCAGCAGGGACTGGGATGCCGAGCCGCGCCGGGCCAGGGGGCGCAGGCGCTCATACTGGCTCTCGGCCTCCTTGACGGTGGCGAGGGCCTCCTCCAGCAGGGCGTGCTCCTCCCGGCTGGTCATCTCCACCAGGATGTCCCCCCGGGCGACCCGCTGGCCGTCCTCGAAATGGATGTCGGTCACCTTTTCGGACACCGTCGCGGTCAGATCGACGCTCTCGTTGGCGCGCAGGGTGCCCAGAGCCTCAACGCGATCCACGAAACGGTCGCGGCGCACTTCCTTGAGGAT
>JASFIY010000084.1:0-7141 GCA_050122415.1 Desulfobacteraceae bacterium | reverse complement strand
ATGCCGCCGCCGCCGGTGATGACGGCAACCGAATCCTTGATCTCCAAAATGGCGTGCTCCTTTTCTGTCGCCCCCCGTGGTCTTGCCGGAAGACCGTGGTGGGGGGTGTGTCTTGGGTTCCTCAGACCGCTGTCATTTTTGAAGATGGCCGTCGCTGGTCATCAGGAGACCGTAGGTTTCCGGCCGGCGGTCCCTGAAAAGCCCCCAGCCGCGGCGGGCGGCCGCGATGGCGTCGAGATCGAAGGTTTCTACCAGGACCGCCGGGCTGCAGCGGTCGGCCTCGGCCACGATCTCGCCCCGGTGGTTGGTGATAAACGACGACCCGTAAAAGGAGATTTCGGAGCCCTCGACGCTTTCCGTTCCGATGCGGTTGGCCGCCACCACCGGCAGCATGTTGGCCGCCGCGTGGCCCTGCATGCAGATCTGCCAGTGGGGCTTGGAATCCTGGGCGGGGTCGGCGGGCTCGGAGCCGATGGCGGTGGGGTAGCAGAGGATCTCGGCGCCCAACAGGGCCATGGCCCGGGCGGCTTCGGGAAACCACTGGTCCCAGCAGATGCCGACGCCGACGTTGGCGTGGCGCGTGCGCCACACCCGGAAGCCGGTGTCGCCGGGGGTGAAATAGAATTTCTCCTCGTAGCCCGGGCCGTCGGGAATGTGGGTTTTGCGGTAGACCCCCAACAGCGTCCCGTCGGCGTCGATGACCGCCACGGAATTGTAGTGGGCCTGGTTGCAGCGTTCGAAGAAGCTGATGGGCAGGACGATTTCAAGCTCCCGGGCGATCCTGGAAAAATGCAGCACGGCCGGGTTGCGGTCCACCTCGCTGGCCAGGTCGAAAAAAACGGCCTTTTCGGCTTGGCAGAAGTAGGGGGTTTCAAAGAGCTCCTGCAGAAGAACGACGCCGGCCCCCCGGGCGGCGGCCTCCCTGACCCGCTCTTCGGCGGCGGCGATGTTCGCCATGCGATCCGAAGTGCACGCCATCTGGACTGCTGCGACGGTCAGCTGGCGCATCGCTTGCCTCCTTCGGACGCGCGCGGCCTCTCGGCGGCGCCCGGCGCCCGGTGGCCCAGGGGCTGCTGCTGGGTGATGCAATGGATGTTGCCCCCGCCCAGCAGGATCTCCCGGGCCGGAACCCCCACCACCCGCCGATCGGGGAAAAGGCGGGTGAAGGTCCCCAACGCCGCGCGGTCGTGGGGGTCGTCGAAGAGCGGTGCGACCACCCCGCCGTTGGCGAGGTAGAAATTCACGTATGAGGCCGCCAAACGGTCGCCCGCCCGGCGGACGTAGCCCGTTTCGCTCGCCGCCAGGTAGCGGCTCTCCTCCGCCGTCCAGAAAAGCGGCCCGGGCTGGTGAATCCGGTGAACGGTCAAGCGCCTGCCCCGGGCATCGCTGGCGGCCGAAAGCACTTCCAGCGCCTGGCGGGATATCTCGTACTGCGGATCCGAGGTGTCGTTGGTCCAGGTCAGGAGGACCTCCGCCGGGCGGACAAAACAGCACAGGTTGTCCACGTGGCCGCTGGTTTCGTCCTGGTAAACGCCTTTTCCCAGCCAGATGATGCGCTGGACGTTCAGATAGGCCCTGAGATGGCTTTCGATGGCCTCCCGCGAGAGCTCCGGGTTGCGGTTGGGGTTGAGCAGGCACTCCGCGGTGGTCATCAAGGTTCCCTGGCCGTCCACATGGATCGCACCGCCCTCCAGCACCAGCGGGGCCCGGTAGCGGTCCAGACCCTCGATTTCCAGCACCTTGCGCGCCACCAGGTCGTCCTGGTCCCAGGGGAAATAGAGGCCGCCGTTCAGGCCGCCGTAGGCATTGAAACGCCAGTCGACGCCTCTCACGCCGCCGCGGTCGTCCACCACGAAGGTGGGGCCGGTGTCCCGCATCCAGGCGTCGTTGGATGACATCTCCACCACCCGGATCTGGGCCGGCAGCATCCGGCGGGCGTTTTCAAACTGGCCGGCGGTTGCGCCCACCGAGACCGGTTCAAACTGGGCGATGGCCGCAGCCACCGCCGCGAACTGCTCCTGGGCGGGCAGGGCCCCGGCCCGCCAGGTGTCCAGGCGAAAGGGCCAGAGCATCCAGCAGCCGCGGTGGGGCTCGAACTCCGCCGGCATGCGGTAGCCGTCCGGGCGGGGGAGGGTGGTGAGGGTTTGCGACATGCCGCGCCTCGCGTGCGGTGGCCGGTCTGGGGCCGACGTCCGGGCCGTTATTGGCCCGCTTGTCCGGCCGGGATGCACTTTACTTACAGGGAAGGCCGGATTTTTTGAAGCAAAAAAACGGGGCGTCCCCAAATGTTGCC
This sequence comes from Desulfobacteraceae bacterium, assembly GCA_050122415.1. Classification (GTDB taxonomy): domain Bacteria; phylum Desulfobacterota; class Desulfobacteria; order Desulfobacterales; family JAABRJ01; genus JAABRJ01. The sequence goes on along the minus strand of JASFIY010000084.1, from coordinate 4,848 downwards.
GCCGCCGCAGCACCCAATTTCCGCTGGACAAACCGCCCGGCTTGGCCGATGATGGCCCATCACTTACCGCTGGGGCCCCCTTGCGGCCCCTGATCACCGCGTGTCACAAGGACGGCGCATGAGCATCTATTACATCGACGGCGAATATGTAGAGGCCCGGGCCGCTTGCCTGCCGGTGGACGATCTGTCCATCCTGCGGGGTTTCGGCGTTTTTGACTTTCTGCGGACCTACGGCGGCCGGCCGTTTCACCTGGAAGACCATCTGGCGCGGCTGGAGCGTTCGGCCGAACTGATCGGGCTCGGGCTGGGGCGGCCGCTGGCGGAAATCGCCGGCATCGTCGGGGAGACCTTGCGGCGCAACGGGCACGCCGAGGCCAACATCCGGATCGTGGTCACCGGCGGCAGCAGTCCGGACTGCTTCCTGCCCGCCGGTCGGCCGCGGCTGCTGGTCCTGGTGACGCCGCTGGCGCCGCTGCCCGCAGCCTGGCAGCAGGACGGGGTCGGGATCGTCACCATTCCCTACAGCCGCTACCTGCCGAGCGCCAAAAGCATCAACTACATTCCCGCGATTCACGCCATGCAGGACGCCCGGCGCCACGGCGCCGTCGAGGCGCTCTACGTCAAGCCCGACGGCCGGGTCACGGAATTCACCACCAGCAACCTGTTCGCCGTGATCGACGGGCGTCTGCTGACCCCCGCAACCGACCTGCTGCCCGGGATCACGCGCCAGGTGGTCTTGGGCCTGGACCTGCCGCTGCCGGCCCAGATCAGCGATGTGACCCTCGAAGCCCTTCACGGCGCCGAGGAGGTTTTTCTGACCTCCTCCAACAAGGAGGTCGTGCCAGTGGTGCAGATCGACCGTCGGCCGGTGGCCGACGGGCGCCCGGGAAAGTGGACGCGTGAGGTGATGGCCCGCTTCCGGGACTACACCGCGCGCTACGGCCGGGGGTGATGCGGCCCATCGTCTGGGATCCCGGGCCGCCCTGCGGCTGGAAGGTGGGCAGGGCGCTTGGGTGCTGCGGGTCTGCGCTCAGGGAGGGATGAGGACCATGGAAAACGGGTGGGCGTTGTATCCGGTTCGCCAGCGCTTCGACGACAGCGCCTTGGAAGATCCCCTCGGGGCGCTGCGCGCCGCGTTTGCCGGGGCCCGGCTTGAAGCTCGGGTCCAGCCCGGTCAGCGGGTGGCCGTGGCGGTGGGGTCGCGCGGGATCAGCCGGCTTCCCCAACTGGTGGCCGCGGTGGTGGCGTGCCTGCGCGGGCTGGGGCTCGCGCCCTTCATCATTCCGGCGATGGGGTCCCACGGGCGTGCCACGGCCGGGGGGCAGGCGGCCCTGCTGGGGGATCTGGGGGTGGACGAAGCCGGGGCGGGGGCGCCGGTGGTTTCCAGCATGGCGGTGGACTCCCTGGGCCGGCTGGCCACGGGCGCCGAAGTCTTTTTCGCCCGCGATGCCCTGAACGCCGACCATCTCGTGCTGCTCAACCGGGTCAAGCCCCACACGGCCTTTCGCTCCCGGGTGGAGTCGGGGCTTTGCAAGATGCTGGCGGTGGGCCTGGGCAAGGACCGGGGCGCCGCAACCCTGCACAAATACGGTCTGGCCCGGACCTTGGTGCCGGCCGCGGAGCGCATTCTGGCCCACGCCCCGGTGCTCTGCGGGATCGCCGTGGTGGAGAACGCCCGCGACGAGATCCACACCCTGCGTCTGGTCGGCCCCGAGGACTTCATCGCCGCCGACGCCGAACTATTGGTCGGCGCGCGCGCGCTTTTGCCCCGCATTCCCCTGGACGATCTGGACATTCTGGTGGTGGACGAAATGGGCAAGAACATCAGCGGCACCGGCGTCGACCCCAACGTGGTGGGCTTCTGGCGGCGCGGCGGCGGGGAGCGCAGCCCCGACTATCGCACCCTGATCGTGCTGGACCTCACCCGGGAGTCCCACGGCAACGCGATGGGGATCGGCATGGTCGACCTGACCACCCGGCGGGTGGTGGATCGGATCGACATCCCGGCCACCTACACCAACGCCCTGACCACCGGCATCTGGACCAGCGCGCGCATCCCGATTCACCTCGAAACCGACCGGGCCGCGATCGAAATGGCCCTCTCCAAGGTTCCCGACCCCCAGCGGGTGCGCATGGTGCGGATCGTCAACACCCGCAGCCTGGAGGTTTTCTGGGCCTCGGCGGCGCTTCTGCCCGAGCTGCGCTCCCTGGGCAGCGTCGATGTCGGCCGGCGGGCGCTGCGCCTGTCCTTTGACGCCGCAGGGCGCCTGCTGCCCTTCGGTGCGCCCGAATAAGCAGTTGGGGCGGCCGCGGGGAGCGCTGCAAGAAAGGAAAGAGAGCATGTCCCTCACCATCGACCCCCGGACCTGCACCCGCTGCGGGACCTGCGTTGAGGTCTGCCCGGCGGGCATCATCGCCACGGCAGGCCCGGACGAGCTGCCGGCCTGGGTCCCCGGCGCCGCCAGGGGCTGCATCCGTTGCGGCCACTGCGTGGCGGTCTGTCCCGAGGCGGCCCTGTCCCTGCCCTTCATGGCGCCGGCCGATCTGCCGGCGGTGAAGCCCGAACTGGCCGTGTCGGCCGACCAGATGGTTCAGTTGGTGCGCTCGCGGCGCTCCATCCGGGTCTATCGCCGCAAGCCGGTCGACCCGGCGCTTTTGACCCGCGTGATCGATCTGGCGCGCCACGCCCCCACCGCCAAGAACCTCCAGCCGGTCCGCTGGCTGGTGGTGCGCGACCCCGAAACGGTGGCGCGCCTGGCCGCGATGGTGATCGCCTGGATGCAGGGACTGGTGGCCGCCGGCGACGGCCGCTTCTTCCCCCTGCCGCTGCTCAAAGGCCTGGTGGCCGAGTGGGGGGCCGGCCGCGACCGCATCTGTCGCAGCGCGCCCCACCTGATCGTGGCCTACGGGGCGAAAAATTTTCCGCCGGCCCTGTCGGGCTGCCTGATCGCACTCACCACCCTGGAGCTGGCCGCCCCGGCCTTCGGCCTGGGGGGCTGCTGGGCGGGTTATTTCGACCTGGCCGCCAACCACCACCCGCCCCTGGCCCAAGCCCTGGACTTGCCCGACGGTCATCAAAGCTACGGCGGGCTGATGATCGGCTATCCCAAGTTCGCCTACCCGCGCATGCCGCTGCGAAATCCGGCGGACATCACCTGGCGCTGACCCCGAAGCGGGGGGTGCCGCTCGGCTGCAGCCCGGGTGTTGGCCCAAGGCCGCCGGTCGGGCCCGGAACCGGTCTGGGGGTCCGAGTTGATTGGGGTCGCGGTTTTTAAACGGCAGGGGCGCCCACCGGGGGCGCCCCAAGTCTTTAACTGGCGCTGATGCCCGCGGCGCTATTCGGGTAACTCGCATTTCTGGTTCAGGTGGGTTCGAACGAAATAGATCCCGATGATGAACAGCGGCGCTGCCAGCACCAGGCCGATTAACGGCAGCACCGTTACACCGAGAATGGCCGTACCGGTTCCAAAAATCAAAAACAGGATGCCAAGGGCCAGCTTCGATATCTTCTGAGGAAGGCAGCTGTTGATATCCATGGATCACCTCCTGGGGTGGACGCGGTCGCGCCCAAGGTTTGGGCAAGATTGATTTGAAAAGTTTGCTCACCGAGGCGTTTTTTGCTGAAATTTCTTTTTCGAGCCTCTAATATAAAACCAGTCTGACATTTCTCAACCAAAGTGGAAAGAGATTTTTTGTCGGACATACAAAACCACGGTGCCGCGGAAACCGGCCTTTGCGTTGGGCGGGCCGCAGCCGCCAATGCCTGTCGGCGCCCGGCACACAGGGTCGGCTGCGACCGCCGGGGGAGGGGATTATGGCCTTTGAACTGGAAAACCAGACGGCGATTGTCACCGGCGCCTCGCGCGGCATCGGGCGGGCGATTGCCCTCAAGCTGGGGTCTCTGGGCGCGGCGGTGGCGGTCAACTATGTCCGCAATGCTTCCGAAGCCGAGGCTGTCGTCGCGGCCATTCGGCAAAACGGCGGGCGGGCCATCGCCGTTTGCGCGGATCTCCGCAGGGTGGCTGAAATCCAGGGGCTCTTTGACCGCGCCATCGAGCACTTCGGTGGGCTGAACATCCTGGTGAACAACGCCGGCATCAACTTCTACCGTGAGGTGGCGAACCTGACGGAAGCGGAATTCGACGATATTTTCGCCATCAACGTCAAGGGGCTCTTTTTCGCCTGCCAGCAGGCCGCCCAAAGACTGGCCGACGGCGGCTCGGTGGTCAACATCTCCTCGTCGGTGACCAAGCTGATGCTTCCGGGCTACGGGCCGTATGCCGCCACCAAGGGGGCGGTGGAGCAGATCACCCGGGTGCTGGCAAAAGAGCTCGGCCCGCGGGGAATCCGCGTCAACGCCGTCTCCCCCGGCCCGGTGGACACCGACCTGTTCCGCCAGGGCAAGACCGAGGAGCAGATCCGGCGGTTGGCCGGCATGGCCGCCTTTGGCCGCATCGGCGCGACGGCGGATATCGCGGCCGCCGTCGCCGCCCTGGTGAGCGATGCGGCCGGCTGGATCACCGGGCAGACGATCTGCGTCAATGGCGGCTTCGCGGCCTGAGGGCCCTGATATGAGCGTTTAAGGGGCTGCTGTGCGCTGGACCGCACCGAGCTTGCAAACCGGTGGGTCTCTGACCCCCGACAGGGCCTGCCAGCCCGGGGAGGATGGCCATGAACACCGCCGCTTTGACCTTCGGACCGGTTCCCTCCCGGCGGCTGGGTCGCAGCCTGGGAATCAACAATATTCCGCCCAAGACCTGCTCTTACGGGTGCGTCTACTGCCAGGTGGGCCGCACCACCCGGATGCTGATCCGGCGGCAGGCCTTCTTTGCGCCCGAATGGGTCCTC
>JASFIY010000083.1:0-7147 GCA_050122415.1 Desulfobacteraceae bacterium | reverse complement strand
TGGTGCCCACCACGCCCTGTACAAACCAGTCCATGCCCAGCAGGGCTTCATCGGTTGCGTTTTCGCCGGCGGGGATGCGCAGCGTGCCGGCCTGGTCGCTGATCGGCCCGGTAAACACCTTGAAGGTCCCGGCAGTGATCTCGGCCTTTTTGGCCATCACCATGTCCTGCACCGCCTGGGGAACCAGCTCGGTCATGGGCGACAGGGCCACCATCCCTTTATCCATGCCGTACCAGTGCGACTGGCTCGTCCAGCTGCCGTCGCGCACCGCGGTGACAATTTCCTCGTAAAAGGGTCCCCAGTTCCAGACCGGGGCCACCAGGTGGGCCTTGGGCGCAAATGGGCTCATGTCGGAATTGTACCCGATGGAGTAGACCCCCGCTTCCTGGGCCGCCTCCTGGGGGCCGGGGGAATCCTGGTGCTGGGCGATGACGTCGGCGCCCACGTCCAGCAGACTCTTGGCGGCCTCCTTTTCGGTGGCCGGGTCATACCAGGTCTTGGTCCAGACCACCCGCACCTGAACCTCGGGGTTGACCGCCTGGGCGCCCAGGGTGAAGGCGTTGATGCCGCGGATGACCTCCGGAATCGGGAAGGCGGCCACATAGCCCAGGATTTTCTTCCGGGTCATGGCGCCGGCCACCATCCCCGAGAGGTAGCGGGCCTGGTACATGCGGCCGAAATAGTTGCCCATGTTCTGGTGGCGCTTGAACCCCGAGCAGTGCATGAAGACAATGTCGGGAAACTGTTGGGCGACCTTCAGCATGGGGTCCATGTAACCGAAACTGGTGGCGAAGATGAGGTCGAAATTTTTGCGGGCCATGTTGAGGATCACGCGCTCGGCATCGGCCCCCTCGGGCACCGATTCCACGTAGGCGGTTTCAACCCCCGGCAGGGCGGCGATGTGCTGCCGGCCGAGATCATGGGCATAGGACCAGCCCGCATCCCCGATGGGCGAGACGTAGACAAACCCCACCTTGAGTTCTTTTTCCGCCGCCGGCAGCGTGCCGGCCGTTCCAAGCGCCAAGATCAGCAAAATGGGAAGCCACCTGCGCATGTTTTGCCCTCCGTCCCTGTGGTGGTTAAGGCCGCTGTAAATGACGGTTTGAGACGTAGCGGAAAAAAGGGGCCGGTGTCAATCAAAAACGCCCGGACCCGGGAATCCGGCGTGACAAGGCCTCGGTGAGGGATTATCTAGTGGTGTTCACAAAACCCTTTTGGATTGCCCGAGCGCGGCAACCGCCGCATGGGTAAAGGGGATCCGCCTGTGTGAGGCTCGGATGAGCGCTGAAGTTCCAACATCCTACACCATCCGCTGGATCGAGCGGATGGCCGATATCGACCGGGAGGCCTGGAACCGCCTGGCACGGCCCCTGGCGGCGCCGATTCTGGAGTGGGAATGGCTCCACCGGATGGAGGCATCCGGCAGCATCGCGCCCGCCACCGGCTGGCAGCCCCGGCATTTGACGGTCTGGTCGGGCGAGCGGCTGGTGGGCGCCGCCCCCCTCTATCTCAAGCGCCACAGCGAGGGGGAATTCGTCTTTGACCACCCCTGGGTCCAGGTGGCGGCGCGCATCGGGGTGGCCTATTACCCCAAACTGGTGGGCATGAGTCCGGTGACCCCCACCGAGGGCTACCGGTTCCTGACGGCCGCCGACGCGCCCGTCGAACCCTTGACCGCTGTCATGCTCGATGCCATCGATGGCTACTGCGCCCGCCACCGGATCGCCGGCTGCAGCTTCCTCTTCGTGGACCCGGGGTGGCGGCCGGTGGCCGAGCGGGCCGGGTTTGTCGGCTGGCGGCACCAGGGCTTTCGCTGGGAGAACAACGGGTATGCGACTTTCGAGGACTACCTGGGGGAGTTCAACAGCAACCAGCGGCGCAATATCCGCCGCGAGCGCCGGAGTCTCCAACAGGAGGGGATCGTCCTGCGGGCGGTGGCCGGGCGGGATGCCCCGGAGGCTTTCTTCCCCCTGATGTACAGGCTCTATGCCCGCACCAACGACCGTTTCGGCATCTGGGGCTGCAAATACCTGCTGCCGGCCTTCTTCCAGGGCCTCGGCGAGGATTTCCGCCATCGGCTGGTCTTCATGGCGGCCTACGACCGTCGCACCCCCAGCCAACCGCTGGCCCTCTCGCTGCTGCTGCGAAAAGGCGAACGCCTCTACGGGCGCTATTGGGGCTGTTTGCGCCGGATTCCGGCGCTGCACTTCAACCTGTGCTACTACGAGCCGATCGCCTGGGCGATCCGCAACGGGATCCGCTACTACGACCCCGGGATGGGCGGAAGCCACAAAATCCGGCGCGGCTTTCGCTCACTTTGCAACACCAGCCTGCACCGCTTCTACGATCCCGTCATGGCGCACATCCTGAACGCCAATATCGCCCGCATCAACGCCGCCGAGCAGGACTACATCGAAGCCCTGAACGCCGCGCTGCCCTTTGCCGAGCGGGCGGCGGCGGACCAGACCGGATAACGGATGATGTTTGACGGTTCCGCAAAAAGCCCAAACGCTGCCTTGCGCTGCATCTCGAAGTCGTTGCGGCTTACAGGTGTGCGCCTCACGCCGCTGAGATTTGGGCGCCGCAGCTTGAACTATTTTCGAAACCGTCTGGTTTTCGACTTTTTACCGGTTCATCATGTTTAAGGAGTTGAAAAAATTGTGGCGGAGCCTGAAGGGTCCGCGGCCTGCCGGTGAGACCGCCGTGGGCCGCACGGCGCCCCCCGCCGGCGGCCCGGGGGTGCCGCCGGCGGCGCCCAAACCGGCCCGCTCCGCCCCGCCGGCCCCCGACGGGGAGCCTCGGCCCGTCGTGAACCGCGATTCAGGCCCTTCGGTCAAGGCCCGCGGGGCGCCCCCCGCGGCGGCACCCAAAACGCCGCGCCCCCAGGCGCCATCCCCCCCGGTCAACCGCCACGGCCTGCCGGTTCTGAAGGAAGACGAGGACCTTGCCCTTCTTTTCAGCCCAGAAGACGGCGGCCCGGGCGTGCCAAACGGCGGGCGGCGCCAGCGGGTCGAAGCGCGTCGGCCGCCCGCCCCGGGGGCCGCCCCGGCCGGTGCCGCGAAGAATCGCGCCAAAAGCGCACCGCCCCCCCGGCGGGATCGCCACGGCCTGCCGCTCTTGGCGCCCGAAGCCGATCTGGAAACCCTTTTCGGGGTCCAACCGGACCCGGCGGCGCCCGCCCGGACCCGCTCCTCGCCGGCCGCGCCGCCTTTCGCCCGCCTGGCGCAGCGCTCATTGGGCGAGCGCGATCTGCAGCAGCTGTTGGCGGAAAAAGTCCGGCGGGAGCGCCGTGCCGTCCAAAGGGTGAGCATTCGCCAGCAGATCAAGGCCCACCCCCCGCCCCAGAGGCAGCTGGACCTCCACGGCTGCACCGCTCTCCAGGCCCAACAGCGCACCGCGACCTTCGTGCACGGGGCGCTGCACGCGGGCCTGGCCACGGTGCGGATCATCGTCGGCAGGGGCCTGCACTCCCAGGGGCGAGCGGTGCTGCCCGATGCGGTCGCCGAAAAACTGGCCGAATTGAAAGGCCGTGGACAGGTGCTGACCTTTCAGTGGGAAAAACACAAAAAATCCAGGAGCGGCGCGCTGATCGTCTATCTCTAAACGGGGCTGCGGCGCCTGAAAAGATGATGCTTTCGCCCCCCGGTTCACCCCTTCTCAGCGGGGGGCTGCAGGGCGTCGAGGTAGGCCTCCCATTCCATGGGCAGCAGCTGTTTTTTGCGGGTGTTGCAGGCCTTGCAGCACGGCACCACGTTGCCCTTGGTGGTCTTGCCGCCGCGGGCCAGGGGGACGATGTGGTCCATGGTCAGCTCCCGGGCCGGGGTGGGCCTCCGGCAGTAGTGGCAGACCCCCTTGGCAAGGCGGCGCTTCCACCACTGGGAGCTCCGCAGCTCGCGGGCCTTGGCGCGCTCGCGGCGGATGTCCTCTTCGGTTAGATCATAGGCGTACGGCTCCATCGGCGGGCATCCTCCTTTAACGGGTGTCGCCCCGGGCGCCGCGGCGCAGGCCAAGGTCCTGCAGCCAGCGGTGGACCGCTTTTTTCAGGAGGCCGTAATAGGCGTCCGACCCGCCCAGGCCGCTGCGGCCGAAGAAGTAGTTGATTTCAAGGAAAAGCGGGGCCGGCCGCGTCGGGTCGGAGGGAAAGAGCAGGTCGATCCCGGCCAGATTGACGCCGCTGCGGCGGCAGAAGGCCCTGACCGCCGCGATCCCGGCCTGCCGCAGACCGGGGGCGGCCGCGTGGTCGATCGCGGCCCCCTGGGCCAGGTTGGCGCCGAACCGGTCGGATGCCGGTTGAACCCGCCAATAGGCCACCGCCTGGTGGCCGATGACGGCCACCCGCAGGCAGCGGCCGCCGCAGGCCACATGCTCCTGGAGCAGAAAGCCGTGCTGACCGGTGTGCTCGAAATCCGCGGCCAGGGCGAGCAGCGCCTGAAATTGCGCGGCCGAATCCACCCGGTAGACCGTTTGACCTTCCCCCCCCCAGTCGAACTTGAACACGAACGGCAGCCGGAACCATTTCCCAAAATCCAGATCCGGCGCGGCCCGCTGCAGGGCTGCGAGGTTGTCGAAGGTCATGGTGCGCGGCAAGGGGGTGCCCAGGGAATGGAAGAGCCGCGTTTGCCCGATTTTGCCCGGGAATCGGAAGCGCGCCGCGTAGTCCGGAAAGACATTGGCGCAGTGGGCCCGGGCCATTTCGTAGAGCGCCCGGCGGCAGCCCTGGGGCAGGATCACCGCCGCGGCGCGTTGAACGGCGCGGCGCTCCCGTTCCCCCGGATCCCGCCCGGCGCACAGCAGGTTGCGGTCGGCGGCCAGCAGCGGGTGGAAGGAAACGATCATCAGTATCCGAATCGGCGCAGCGCCCGGCTGTCCTGGCTCCAGTTTTTCTGCACCCGCACCAGCAGCTTGAGATAAACCCGTGCGCCGAGCATACGCTGAATTTCGCTGCGCGCCGCGGTGCCGATCTGCCGCAGCTTGGCGCCGCCCTTGCCGATCACGACCCCCTTCTGGGAGTCGCGCTCGACATGGATCGTGGCGAAGATTTTGACCAGCGCCGGCCGGTCTTCCTCGGCGAAGTGTTCGATGGTGACGGCGGTGCTGTATGGGATTTCCTGGCCGGTGAAGCGGAAGACCTTCTCCCGGATCATCTCGGCGGCGATGAACCGTTCGGGCAGGTCGGTGACCGCATCGGCCGGGAAAAGCGGCGGTCCCTCGGGCAGACAGGCCTCCAGGGCCTCCAGCAGGGCCGGCAGCTGGTCTCCGGTCTTGGCTGAAACCGGCACCAGCGACTCGAAGGCCACCGCCTGGGACCAGCGGGCGATCATGGCCAACAGGGCCGGTTTGGCCACCAGGTCCGTTTTGTTGAGCGCCAGGACCACGGGTCGCCGCAGCTGGCCCAGTTTTTTGACCAGGAGGCGCTCAGCCGCCGGGTCGGGCGCGGCCGCATCCAGCACCAGCAGCACCACGTCCATGTCGTCCAGGGCCGCCAGCGCGGCCTCCACCATGCGGATGTTCAGCGCTTTGCGGGCCCCGTGGACGCCGGGGGTGTCCACGAAAATGATCTGGGCCCGGGGCCGGTGGGCGATGCCCAGAATCCGGTTGCGGGTGGTCTGGGGCTTGGGCGAGGTGATGGATATTTTTTCCCCCAGAATCCGGTTCAGCAGGGTGGATTTGCCCACGTTGGGCGGGCCGGCGATCCCCACGAAGCCCGATCGGTGGCGCCGGGGGGTGTCTTCCGTGGAATTCACGTTGCAGCCTCGATAAAACGCGCCAGAATGCGCCAAAGCTCCGCCAGCCCTTCGCGGGTTTTGGATGAAAACAGCGTCAGCGCCTCCGGGGCCACCCCCAGAGCCTGTGCCGCGGCCCGGCGCTGCTGGATCCGGCGGTTTTTGGAAAGCTTGTCGATCTTGGTCAGCACCAGCACCGGGGGAATCCCGGACGCGCTGAGGTCGGCCATCAGCCCCTTCTCCTCCTGGCCGGGGGTGCGCCGGACGTCCATGATGAGAACGACGCATTTCAGGGTCTCGCGGGTGGCCAGGTAGTGCGCGATCATCGGACCCCATTTTTTGCGGATGTGGGCCGGCGCCCGGGCGTAGCCGAAGCCGGGCAGGTCCACGAAGTGGCAGGCCGCATTGACCCGGAAAAAATTGAGCAGCTGGGTCCGCCCGGGGGTGCCGCTGGTTTTCACCAAGCGCCGACGGTGGACCAGGGTGTTGATCAGCGACGATTTGCCGACGTTGGAGCGGCCGGCGAAGGCCACCTCGGGCAGCTCCGCGGGGGGGTACTGGGCCGGTACGGCGGCGCTGATGACGAATTCGGCTGAGGTGATGATCATCTGACCTCGGGCGCGCGCGGTTCTGGGCCGGCGGCCTCAGCCCGCCGCGGCGATGTAGCGCTCGAGCCGCTGCATCCCTTCGGCGATGTTTTCCATTGAGTTGGCATAGGAAAAACGGAGATAGCCCTCACCGTTTTGCCCGAAGTCGATTCCGGGGCTCACCCCGACATGGGCCTTTTCGAGGATATCGAAGGCCAGCCGGTAGGAATCATGGGAGAGGTGCCTGGCGTTGGCGAAGACATAAAAGGCCCCGGTGGGCATCACGGTCAGGCCAAAGCCCAGCTCTTTGAGGCGGCGGATGATGAACTGGCGCCGCTGGTTGTAGGTCGCTTTCATGCGCGCCACATCCGGCCCGGCCTCTTTCAGGGCCGCAATCCCGGCCAGCTGGACCACCGAGTTGGGCGAGATGAAAAAATTCTGCTGGATTTTTTGGATCGGGCGGATGAACTGCCTGGGGGCGATCAGATACCCCAGACGCAGTCCGGTCATGGCGTACATCTTGGAGAAGCCGTTGAGCACAAAGGCGTTGTCGGTGAACTCCAGGATGCAGTGCTCCTCGCCTTCGTAAACCAGGCCGTGGTAGATCTCGTCGGAGACCACGTAGGGGGGGCCGTCGGTGCCCGCCAGCTCGGCGATCGCCGCCATGCGGCGCCGGGAGAGCAGGTTGCCGGTGGGGTTGGAGGGCGAGTTGATGAAGATCGCCTTGGTGCGCCGGCTCAGCCTGGCGGCGATGGCTTCGGGTCGAAACTGGAAGCCGTCCTCCTCGTAGACCGGCACGGTTACCGGCCGTCCCTGGACGAAGGTGATGAAGTTGGG
>JASFIY010000082.1:0-7147 GCA_050122415.1 Desulfobacteraceae bacterium | reverse complement strand
TGTCGGACGCCCCGAACCCGGCAACCGGGCTGAAGTGCGTCCGGTGATCGCCGCAGATCGCTGCGAAAACGGGCTCCAGACAGCGGTCGCCGGCGGCGTACCAGACCTCCGTCAGCGCGGCGGCGGCCCTGAGGTAATCGATGTGCCAGTGCGGCCGCGGCGTCGCCCGCAGGTGATGGCCGATGCGCGCCCGCAGCCCCCCCGGTCCGCAGGCGCTGCCGACGTAAGCGTAGCGGCCGCCGGCAAACCCCAGAAGGCCCAGGCGGCCGATCCTGATCCGCTGCGGGTGCACCAGGCGCAAAACCAGGACGTAGGCGCCGGGAACGGCCGGAATCCTTGGGACCGGGGGGGGCCCCCGTCTGGGCCGTTTCGGCAAGCGTGTTCGGGCACCCGCGGCCCCGAAGAAGCGGCAAGCAGTGACGGCCGCTGTGCTGCGCGCCCTCCGGTGTTGGGGTTTGCGGGCATCTCACGAACGCAGGCTGGCGGTCAGCCGCAGGGGATGGGTCAGCAGGGATAGGGCATCGCGGATATCGGTGCAGACGATATCCGCGGCCAGCAGGCTTTCGACCGCTGCCCCTTCCCCTAAAATGACGGCGATCCCCAGGGCGGCGGAGCGTAGCATGCGGCGGTCGTTGCGGCCGTTTCCGATGCAGGCGGTCCGCCCCGCGCCCAGCTCCTGCACGTAGCGCTCTTTGGCCAGGTCCTGGTCCCCCGCGGGAAGGGCCGTAAAGCGGCAGGCGACCCCCTCCAGCTGGCTGCGGGCGCTGCCGAAAGTGTCGGCGGTGAGCACGTGCACGGTCAGCTGGCGGGCCAGGTCGCCGAGCAGCGCCTTGACCCCGGCGAGCAACTCCCCGTCCACGGCCAGGGTGCCGTTGAAGTCCAGCACCAGATGGGCGATTTCCAGTTGGCCAAAGCCTGGGATGACGGTTCGAATCATGGAGGCTCCTGTTCTCCAAAGGTTTGGGGGTGGGACGCGAAGCGTTTTTCCGCCTGCCAGCGTCGGGCGCAATTTGGGCCGATTGACAGCCCGGGGGCTTTCCTCTATAGTCCCCGGCCAAAAACGGACGGGCCTGCCGGCCGCGGCCGCAAACGTCTTTGCCAGAGGTGAGGCATGATCAGAATCAACGAGAATTTCCTGAAGCTGCGGTCCTCCTATCTTTTTTCGGAGATCGCCAAACGGGTGACGGCTTACCAGGCGGCGCACCCCGAGCAGGAGATCATCAAGCTGGGCATCGGCGATATCACCCGCGCGCTGCCCCCGGCCTGCATCCGGGCGCTGCACGCGGCCGTGGAGGAGATGGCCGCGGACAGCACCTTCCGCGGCTACGGGCCCGAACAGGGCTACCCGTTTCTGCGGGAAAAGATCGCGCGCTTCGATTTTCAGGCGCGCGGGGCCGAGATCCGGCCCGATGAAATTTTCGTCAGCGACGGCGCCAAGTGCGATACCGGCAATATCCAGGAGCTGTTTGCCACCGATGCCCGGATTGCCGTTCCCGACCCGGTCTACCCCGTTTACGTCGACACCAACGTCATGGCCGGCCGCAGCGGCGGGTTCGAAGCCGATCGCTACGGGGGCATGGTCTACCTGGAAAGCACGGCCGAAAACGGATTTATTCCCGCACTGCCGGAGGCACCGGTGGACCTGATTTACCTCTGCTTTCCCAACAATCCCACGGGGGCCACGATCACCCGCGCGGGTCTGGCCGAATGGGTCGCCTTCGCCCGCGAAAACCGCGCCTTGATCCTGTTTGACGCCGCCTACGAGGCCTTTATCCGGGACGATGGGCTGCCCCATTCGATCTACGAGGTGGAAGGGGCCCGCCAGGTGGCCATCGAGTTTCGCAGCTTCTCCAAAACCGCCGGCTTTACCGGCATCCGCTGCGCCTACACCGTGGTGCCCCGGGACTGCGTGGCCTACGACCGCGGGGGGCAGCCCCACAGCCTGCACGCCCTCTGGAACCGCCGCCACACGACCAAATTCAACGGCGTTTCCTATCCGGTGCAGCGCGCGGCCGAGGCCGTCTACTCCCCCGAGGGCCAGCGCGAGATCCGGGCCCTGATCGATGGCTATCTGAAAAATGCGGCCCTCATCCGCCAGGAGATGGATGCCCTGGGTTATCCCGGCGTGGGCGGCGAAAACGCCCCTTATATCTGGGTTGCCGGCCGGACCGACTCGTGGGGTTTTTTTGACCTGCTGCTGGAAAAAGCCGGGGTGGTCACCACCCCGGGCGCCGGCTTCGGCAGGTGCGGCCAGGGCTATATCCGCATCAGCGCCTTCAACAGCTTCGACAACGTGCAAAAGGCCATGCGACGCATCCGGGCGGTGCTGAGCCGATGAGCCGGCCGGCGCCGCTGCCGGCCCCTCTTCAAGGTCCGGCCGGCGGTGTCCTGCGCTTCACCACATAGGTGACGGTGACGCGTTCACGGCTGTCGGGTGCCAGGCGCAGGGTGGGCGGGGAGAGCACCAGGTTGGCCGTGAGGCTGCCGCTTTTGCGAATGTCGTCCAGGGGCAACGGCTCCGTGTAGATCGTGTCGATATCGCGGACCGCCAGGCTGCCGCCGTACACCCGGACGGCCGCCGGGGTGACCGTCGCCGAAACCATGATCAGGTCGGGCGGCAGGCTCCCCACCCAGTCGACCTGCACCGCCAGCTCCTTTTCCATCACCGCATCCAGGACGACCGCGACCGTGGCGGGTTCCACACGCTCGATGACGATGCCGGGGGGCAGGCGGATATCGTTCTGGGCGATGGCGAAGGTGTTCTGCCCGATCTGGCCGTTGGCCAGATTGATGCGCACCGCCACATGCTCGGGGCGGATGGTCCGGATCAAGGCGTCGGCCCCGGTGAGGTTCAGGCGCACGTAGTCCGCCGAGGTGCTCACAATCTCCATCTCGGGGGAGCGGTTGTAGTACTGGACTGGGACCTCCAGGGTGAGCAGGGCTTCCTGCCCGCGGGAGAAACTGAACCAGATTCCCAGCACGAAGAGAAAAGAGAGCAGGGCCGCGATCCCCAGCTCCCTTTTTTCGCTCCGGGGAGGCCGGTCCTTGCCCTGGCCGCCGCCCAAATGGGTCTGGAGCATTTCGGTCAGCTCCCCCATGCGCTGGATTTCCACCAAACGCCCGCCTTTGGCGACGGTCACGTTGCCGCGCTCCTCGGAGACGATGATAACCATCGCATCGGTGTGCTCGCTCAAGCCCAGACCAGCCCGGTGACGGGTGCCGTAGTAGGAGGGCAGACTCTTGTTGCGCGACAGCGGCAGGATCGCGCCCACCTCCCGGACCCTGCTGCCCTGGAGGATTGCAGCCCCGTCGTGCACCGGGTTGTCGGGCCAGAAGATGCTGAGGAGCATCTCCTTGGAAATCTGGCCGTTCCACGGGATGCCGGCATGCACCACCTCCTCTAAGCTGTCGTGTGCCGGCAGGACGATCAGTGCGCCGGTGTGGGTGCGGCTGAGTTCATAGACGGTCTCCAGCAGGACCCCCACCGGGGTGTCGGCCGTTTTGCGGCCGAAATCCCACAGCAGCGTCTTGACCGTCTTGGCCTGCAGGACGCTGCCGATTTCGTTGCGGAAAACCACGATGATGATGATCGCCGCCACCGCGGTGATGGCCTGGATCGCCCAGCTGGTCACGATCAGACCGGCATAGACCGCGATGCGCTGGCTGAACCACAGCACGACGATGGCGATCAGGACCCGAAAGGCATTGGTTCCCCGGAAAATGACGTAGAAGCGGAAGAGGATGTAGCTGTTCAGGATGATGTCGATGACATCCTGCCAGCGGATGCTGGCAAGCGGCAAGAGGAGGTTTTTCATGGGCGATCAGTCGCTGATGCTGAACCGCAGGGTCTGGAGGACCTCGCCGTCCGAGGCGGTGATGTTCACGTGCCAGGGGCCCTTGTCCTCCTCCCGCAGCTGAATGCTGCTGTAAGTCGACCAGCGTGGGGGCTGGAGGTCCAGCTTGACCCTTTTGCACAGCTTGTCGCGGCAGTACCAGTCGTGATGGATGAAGGTTTTTGCGGCGACCGGGTCGAAGCGGGTGAAACAGAATATTCTGCCGATGCTGATGGGAAAGACCACCGCCGGGTTGACGGGGGCGAAGTTATCGATCCCATCGCACATCACCGCCCGGACCAAGGTGGCGGGTCGTTTGGCGGCCTCGGAGCCTTCTTCGGCGGCCGCCGGGGACAGGCCTGCCAGCGCGGCCCAAAGCACCAGCAGCAGGACGGCGCCTGCGGACGGCCCTCGGGCCTCTGACGGTGTGGGGTGGCGGGCAACCACGGGATTTTGCGGCCTCCTGAAGGCTGCGCCGCCCGTTGGGGCAGGGCTGGCGGGGGCGTCCGCGCCGACTGCCGCGCGGGGGCGCGACCGTTGCTGTGCCCGGCCAGAATATCCGATTCGGGCTTTTTTTCAAGAGTTTTGTAATTGACATCCACGGCGGGTTTATCTATCCTTTTCGATACGTTCCAAGCCTGCTGCGCTTTTGCAGCTCAGACCTCGCCGGGGCCTGCATGACCACCACCACCGAACCCTTTTCCCAGGAAGAGCTCCTGACGATGGCCGGCCGCTGGGTGAAAGCCGACGCCCTTCCCCCTCGCCTGAACGTCATCACGGACACCTCCGACTACTACCGGGTCGACTACAACGACGTCGTGCTGCTGGACGGTGTCCCCTACCTGGTTCGCACCAACGCCAAGGAAGGGCGCTTCGGGATCGACGAACAGGAGAAATACTGGGTCAAACGGGCGGTGAGGCTGGCCGACGGGGAAAAGAAAATCATCAAGCTGGTCTTCTACGAGCGCTTCACGGCCACCGTCGGGGGAATCGCCTTCGAGTGTTTCCGCAGCCCGCGCAAGGAGGCCCGCATCCTGGCGCTGGTCAAAGGCCTGCCCAATTTCATGCAGGGCGTGTCGATCACCGATGAGCGCGGCAACGTCGTCCGGATTCTGGACGTGATCCAGGGGAAAACCCTCGACCGCTTTATCGACGGGCTGCCCGGCGGCCACGAAGAGTATTTCAGCACGGCCTTTCCGGAGGTCTTGGACCAGTTCATCGACTGCGTCGCCGCCATCCTGCTGCTGCACGACAACGGGGAGAAACACGGCGACATCCGGCGCGACCACATCCTGATCGACTCCCATGACGGCCGCTACCGCTGGATCGATTTCGACTTCAACTACCGCCACCGCGAAAACATCTACGGTTACGATCTCTTCGGCCTGGGCAACGTCCTGGCATTTATCGTCGGCAAGGGCGACATCCTGGTCCAGGACGTCATGGCGGGGGCGCACGGGGCGGTGGCGTTGACCGGGGAGGACATCAATATCGTTTTCCGCAACCGGGTCGTGAACCTTCGCAAGGTTTTTCCTTACATCCCCAAGTCGCTCAACCGCATCCTGATGCATTTTTGTGAAACCACCAACCGCTTTTATCTCAACACCGGGGAGCTGTTGGAGGATCTGCGGGAGGTGCGCGCGGCCCTGGCCTGATGGCTCTCGGCCAGGCTAGGCTTGGGATTGCCATTGGCACGCGGCCTGCCCACGGGCTCTGGCACCTGCGGCCAGCCGGACTTTGGGCGCCATGCGCCGCGGTGGCCGCAGGCCCTTGGCGTCCGAAGCCTGTCGGCGGCCATCGCGGGTGGCCGGAGAGCGCCGGCAGCCGCCGCGGTTCAATTGCGGTTCACTTCTGATGAACCGCAAAAAGTCAAAATTTGGGATGGTGGTGAAAATTGTTCACGTTACGGCGCGCAAATCTCAGCGGCGTGAGGCGTACACCTGCACGCCGCAGCGACTTCGAGAGGCAGCGCAACGCAGAAATTGGGCTTTTTGCGCCGCCGTCACTTTTGAAAGGGGGTAGCTGTGATGGGGCCCAATCGCAACATCCTGATAGCCGTCGACGACTCCGACAACTCCCGCCGGGCGGTGGCGTACGTGGCCGACCTGCTGGGCGGCATAGCGGGTTTCAGGGTGACCGTGCTGCACGTCATTGCGGAGCCGGAGG
Organism: Desulfobacteraceae bacterium; assembly: GCA_050122415.1. GTDB lineage: Bacteria > Desulfobacterota > Desulfobacteria > Desulfobacterales > JAABRJ01 > JAABRJ01. The sequence goes on along the minus strand of JASFIY010000082.1, from coordinate 1,148 downwards.
AAGACTTTTTCCCCACCGCGGCCGAAAGGGATGCCTGGATGAAGCGCGAAGGCGAGCGCATCACCGGGGTGCTCGCCGCCTACCGCGAGATCCTGCTGAAGGCCGGCTTTTCCGACGAGGCGGTCAAGACCCGCAGCACCATCAAATACTGCCCCTCCCTGGCCGAGTGCATCCTGCAGGAGCGTCCCGACGATTACGGCACCCTGGTGGTGGGCCGCAAGGGGCGCACGCGCACCGAGGAGTTCCTCTTCGGCAGCGTCTCCTCCAAGATCGTGGATCATGCCAAGGAAGCCACGGTCTGGGTGGTCAGCTGATAGCGCCGCAATTCTGGAGACCCCGCGAGTGCCACGCCGACTGGTTCAGTCCGCCGGCCGGCGCTGCCGACGCCACCGCAGCGCGCTGGCTTTTCCATGGTGCCGGCTTAAAAAGTCCATCATTCATCAACAGGGGAGAACAGCATGCAGAAAGAGGATTTTATCCGAGAGGTGCCCGTTGGCGGAAAAAGCTTTCGGATTTACGACATAAAAAAGCTTGAAAAAGACGGGGTCGCGCCCATTGGCCGGCTGCCCTTCGCCATACGCATCCTGGTGGAGAACCTGCTGCGCAAACTCGACGGCAGGGTGGTCCGCGAGCAGGACCTGCGCAGCATCGCCGGCTGGCGGAAATCCTACGACACCCCGGTGGAGATCCCCTACCACCCCGCCCGGGTCCTGATGCAGGATTTCACCGGGGTGCCGGCGGTGGTGGACCTGGCCGCCATGCGGGACGCGGTCAAGACCCTGGGGGGCGACCCCCAAAAAGTCAATCCGCTGGTGCCGGTGGAGCTGATCGTCGACCACTCGGTGCAGGTGGATCATTTCGGCACCGCCAACGCCCTGCGCGACAACGTCGCCCGGGAATACGCGCGCAACGGGGAGCGCTACGGCCTGCTCAAGTGGGCCCAGAAGAGTTTTCGCAACTTCAGCGTGGTCCCCCCCAACTCCGGCATCTGCCACCAGGTCAACCTGGAGCATCTGGGCCGCGTGATCATCGCCGAGGAAGCCCAGGGGGCGGTTCTGGCCTACCCGGACACCCTCGTGGGGACCGACTCCCACACCCCCATGATCAACGGCATCGGGGTCATGGGCTGGGGGGTTGGCGGCATCGAG
>JASFIY010000081.1:0-7151 GCA_050122415.1 Desulfobacteraceae bacterium | reverse complement strand
GCAGCGCCACCGTCTGCTGCAGCTGTTGATCCTGGCGCTGATTCTGGTCAGCGTCGGCCTGCGGCTGCTGCCCCTCGAGCTCCAGAAGCGGATTGTCAACAGCGCCATCGAACTCAAGCAGGTCGATCTCCTGCTGCTCTACTGCGGCCTTTTCCTGGGGGCGGTGCTGCTGGCCTCGCTCTTCAAGTACGCCATCAACGTCCTGCAAAAATACGTGGGGCAGAAAATCCTGCTGGAAATGCGGGAGTCGCTCTACGCCCACATGCTGCAGCTGCCCCTGCAGTTCTTTCGCCGGACCCCCCAGGGGACGGTCATCAGCCTTCTGAGCGCGGAGCTCAACGCCGTCGGCCACTTCATCGGCGGCGCCCTGGCCGTCCCGGTCACCAGCATCCTGATGCTGCTGAGCTTTGCGGCCTACATGGTCTACCTGGACCCCCTGCTGGCGCTGATCAGCCTGGCGATCTACCCCCTGGAGATCGTCCTGATCCCGATCCTGCAGCGGCGCTACAACCGCCTCAACGCCCGCCGGGTGGACGCCGTGCGCGAAATGAGCAACGTCGTCGGCGAGGCTGTCGGGGGCATCCTCGAAATCCAGGGCAATGCCAGCTTCGCGTTCGAAAAGGCCAAGTTCAGCAACATCGCGCGGCGGCTCTTCGATCTGGTGAACCGCCTGTTCCTCTATAAATTCGGCACCAAGACGCTCAACAACCTCTTTCAGAACCTGGGGCCCTTTTTTCTCTTCCTGCTGGGCGGCTACCTGGTGATCCAGGACCGCTTCACCCTCGGGGCGCTGGTGGCCTTTCTGTCGGCCCATGAGAAGGTCTACGAGCCGTGGAAGGAGTTGATCGAATACTATCAGGACCTCCAGGATGCCCGCGTGCGCTACGAACGGGTGATGGGCTACTTCGACGAGGCGCCCGAGTTCGCCCTCTTTCCGGAGGGCCGGCCGGCCCATCGCCTGAGCGGCAGCATCGCGGTCAGCGGCCTCAGCCTGACGGTCCAGGAACAGATCCAGCTGCTGGACGGGGTCAGCCTGGATCTCGCCGCCGGCCGGCAGATGGCCCTGGTGGGCTTTTCCGGCAGCGGCAAGAGCACCCTGGCGATGCTGCTGGGACAGCTCTACAGCTACCGGCGGGGCCAGATCCGGGTGGACGGCCATGAGCTGCGGGAGCTGACCAAGCTGGACGTCAGCCGCAACATCGGCTTCGTCGCCCAGCACCCGTTTATCTTCAGCGGCACGCTGCGCGACAACCTGCTCTACGGCTGCCGTGCGCTGGCCGCCGCGGCCACGGCCGAGGAACCGCCCCCGGCGCTGCCGGACACCCGCCGGCTGCTGGAAATGACCGCCGCCGTGGGGTTATCGGATGACATCGTGCGCTTCGGCCTGAACGCCGTCCTGGACCGCGAGCGCTGCCAGCCCCTCCGGGCGGACCTGCTGCGAATGCGCAACCGGCTGCACCGCCAGCTGTCGGACGAACTCGGTCAGGCGGTGGAGTTCTACAACGTCAACCGGTTTCTCGAGCACCTGCGGATCTACGACAATCTGTTTTTCGGCGACGTCCACGACCCCGCCTGGGGGCTTGCCAACCTGCCGCGGAATCCAGCCTTTAGGGCTTTTCTGAAAGCCAACGACCTCGACGGCCCCCTGCTGGAGCTGGGCGCCAAGCTGGCGGCGGAAACCGCCGCCCTGCTGGGAAAGATCGGCGACGACGCCTTTTTCTTCGCTGCCAGCCCGATGGCCCCCGAGGAACTCGAGACTTACGCCCGGATCGCGGGGCGGGCGGCCAAAACCGGCCCGAGCGGGCTGCCGCCGGAGGACCGGATGCACCTGCTGCTCCTGGCGCTGCGCTTTATCCCCGCCCGCCACAAGTTGGCCGTGATCCCCGGTCCGCTGGCGGACGCCATCGTGACCGCCCGCCAGCGATTCATCCAGCATGTCGGCCACCTTCAGCTGCGACGCTGCCAGCTGGCCACCGAGCACTTCATGCGCGGCGAGGACCCCGGGCCGGCCGAGGAGGCCGGCGGCAACCGCGACTTTTCGATCTACTGCCCCACCGAGTACCTCTACTCCCGAAGCCTGCTGGACAACCTCGTTTTCGGCACCCTCAAAGCCGAACAGGACACCGCCCAGGCCGAGCTGCGCGAACGGGTGACCCGGGCACTGGAGGAAAACGGGCTGCTGGACACCGTGAAGGAAATCGGCCTGGATTTCGCCGTGGGCAGCAAGGGCGACCGCCTCTCCGGCGGCCAGCGCCAGAAAATCGCCATCGCCCGCGCCCTGCTCAAAGAGACCCCGATTCTGATCCTGGATGAGGCCACCGCCAGCCTGGACAACACCTCCCAGGCCAGGATCCAGCGGTACATCGAGACCCGCCTCAAGGGCCGCCAATCGGTGGTGGCGGTCATCCATCGCCTGGACACGGCCCGGGCCTACGACCGGATCCTGGTGCTGCGGGCCGGACGGGTGGTGGAGGCCGGCACTTACGACAACCTGATGGAGCGACGGGGGAGCTTCTACGACCTTGTCAGGGGAGCGACGACCTGAAATGATCGCCGAGACACGCCAAAACCGCAGCGAACTGGCCCAGAACATGGACTACCTGAGACAGCTGGGCCCCTTTGAGCGCACCCCCTTTGAAATCCTGCGGCTGTATGCTTATATTGCCCGCAGGCGGCGTTTCCGCCAGGGGGATTTCATCTTCCGCCAGAACCAGCAGGCCGATCGGGCCCACCTCATCCTGAGCGGCGAGGTGACGTTGGCGGTGGAAAATTCGGGCCGGACGCTCCCGCTGCAGGTCCTCGGGCCGATGGAGTTTTTCGGCTACATGGCGCTTTTGGCGCGCTACGACTGGCCACTGAGCGCCCAGGCCACGGCCGCCGCCGAAACCCTGAGCGTGGACCGTGAGAGTTTTCGCAAGATTCTGATCCGCTTTCCGGACCAGTGCATCGAGGTGGTGGACAGTCTGGTGCGCCTGCGCATGCAGCGCATGCGCGAGCACCTGGACACGCTAATGAAAACCATCCAGGACGGGGGCGGCGGCACCGAGTTGGCGCGCGACATCGGCGTGTGAGCCCTGCGGCGGACGGAGCGGGGGGACCGCGCCGCCGGAAAAGGAAACCGAAATGGCCAGATGGATTCTAACCGCGTTGGTTGCCGGCCTGCTTGTGGGCGGGGGCGTGTGCGAAGCCAAGGCCCCGCTGGAGGTGGGCGGGTTTGTCCTGGGCGCGCCGGTCCAGGGGGTTGAGGACCGCGTGCGCATGCAAAGCGCACTGCCGGTGCGTCACATGGAGTTCCTGCAGGAGGTCGAAATCAGCGATCTGCCGCAGTTCAAAAGCGGCTACATCGCCTTCGGAACCTGCGACCAGCCGGGGCAGATCGTGCGCATCAAGCTGAAGTACGCCGATTCCTCGCGCAAGTTCTACGACGCGCTGCTGAAGCGCTTCAACCAGCGCTTCGGCGACCCCAGCGAGTGGCGCGGCGACCCGTTTCACGTGGTGATCGCCTGGAAATGGCAATTCACCGAGCCCGACGGCACCTGCATCAGCCTCACCCTCCAGCACAACACCCGCGACGCGGACGAGAAGATGGGCAACGCGGTCAAGCTGACGGCCAGCCACCTGATCGAGGCCGAACGCCGCTGCTTCGAAGAGCGGCAGCCACAGCCCGCCTCCCCGGAGAAGCCGCCGGCCGCCCGCGGCCCGGTGGACTGGGAATTGCTGGTCCCGCGGTGAGCCGCTATCCCCGCATAATGCCGCCATGTCCCCCGTAAACGCCACGCCCGCCGCCGACTGGCGTGAGACCGCGTGGAACGGCGTGCGCTTGCGGGTCCCGCCGGGTTGGGAGCCCCGCGAGGTGGGCCGCCGCTATCTGCTGCTGGCCTCGCCGAACGGACCGGCGATGGAGTTGCGGTGGGGTCCGGCCGCCCGCAAGCACGCCGACCCCGCCGGCTATCTGCGCCGCCTCCAGCCCCGCAACGCGCCCCGCGGGATCATCCGCCCCGCCCCGCTGCCGGCCGCCTGGCAAAAGGCGCTGGCGGGCTTCACCTGCCAAGGGTTTTCCTGGTCCGCCGGCGGCCAGGCCGCCAGCGGGGCGGTCATCTGCTGCTCGGTCTGCCGCCAGGCCACCCTGGTCCAATTTTTTCACCCCCCGGGGGTCGGCGCCGGACCGGCGGCCGCCAGGGTCCTGTCCACCTTCCGGGATCATGGGCCGGCCCAGGCCGTGGTCTACGCCCTCTTCGACATCCGCGCCGAGGTCCCGGCGACTTTTCAGCTGGCCGGCCAGCGTTTCGAAGCGGGCTACTTCGAGCTGGTTTTCAAAGCCCCGCGCCAGCGGCTGGTGCTGCACCGCTGGGGGCCGGCCGGGGTGCTGCTGCGGCAAACACCCCTGGCGACCCTGGGCCGGCGCCTGCTGCCCGGGAGCGACGGCCGGCCGGAAGACCTTGCGTTGGGCGCCCACCGGGGTCTGGAATGGTCCCAGGACCCGCCGCACGGGGGCTGGCGGCGCTGGTGGAGCGGGCTGACCCCCGGACCGCGCTACCGCCGCTACCGGATCTGGCACCTGCCGGAGCGCAACCGTCTGCTGGGGGTCAGCCTGGAAGGCCGCCTGGCGCCCCCCTATTCGTGGCTGAACGCCCTCTGCCAAGCCTATGAGAGCCTTTAAACGCCCCAAAACGCCCGAAACCGGCGCCGAGCGCGCGGCATCGCTGGCCTGCCGGCCCACCAAAAACCCGGAGGTCCGGGAAACCGCGCTGGACTCGGGCGAGCTGCTGTTGGCCTACCCGGTGAGGGTTCGCCCGTGGTTCGGGTCCCTGGCGCGCCGTCTGGGCGCCCCGGAGGTCGAGGTTCAAACCCGCCGGCTGCAGCTGGACACGCTGGGAACGGCGGCCTGGCGCCTTCTGGACGGTGAACGAACGGTGGCCGGGGTGGCTCGGGCCTTTGCGCGCGAGTTCCAGCTGCATCCCCGCGAAGCGGAGGTCTCCGTCACGCGCTTCCTGAAGGAATTGGGCAAGCGGGGGCTGATCGGGCTCAAGGCCCCGCCGGGGGACCTCGAGGGCCTCGGCAAGAAATAATTGCACATCTGGCTTGTCTTTTGGCCCGCGACCGGCGTTACATCCGCCGGCACATATCCCGATATGCACCGGCGGATGTGCCTGGGTGACGAACAAAAATCCGGCGCCAAATTGTGGAATTATTGATTGCCGCGACCCTAAAACTGCTGCAGGGCGTCCTCCAAGGAGGTAGAGATCGGCAGGAAGGCGTCGAAGCCGGCGATTTCGAAAACTTCGCGGACGTAGTCTTTCATGGCGCACAGGACCAGGAGGCCTTCGGCGCGCTTGATGTCCTTGGTGGCCTTGAGAATAACCCGCAGCCCCGCGCTGGAGATGTAGTCCAGCGACCCGAAGTCCACCACCATGCGCCGGGCGCCCTGGCGGATCACCTCGGAGAGCCGCTTTTCGAAGTCCGGCGAGGTATTGGAATCCAGCCGCCCGGAGAGGCTGAAGATCGAGACATCGTCTTGTTGTCGCTCGGTTATTTCCATGGAGAAATCACCTTTCAGGTGCTGCCGGCGGCGACCCGGGGCGGGGCCTCAGCGCCGGATCTGTTTCTTGAGGGTCAGGATGTTGGTGTCCCGCCGCCGTTCATAGACGATCCGGTCCATGAATTTGTGGATGAAGAATATCCCCAGCCCGCCGATGGGGCGCTCCTCCAGCGGACAGTGGATCTCCGGGGGCAGGACCTGGGAGAGGTTGAAGTAGCGCCCGTCGTCCTTGACCCGGATGGTCAGGGTATCACCCTCCAGCGAAAGGCGCACCGAGATCCAGTGCTCTTGGTCATCGCAGTAAGCGTAGGAAACGATGTTGCTGAGGATTTCCTCCAGGGCGAAGTTGATTTCAAAGACGCATTTCGGCGGCAACCCGTGGCGCTCGCCGAAATCCTGCAAGTACCCGCTGAGACGCTTGAGTTCGGAGAGACGGTTTTGCAGTTTGAATTTTAGCGTGCCTGCACCCATGGAATCATCCGGGATGGCCGCGGCGGGCGATGGCCGCACGGCTCAGATCAGACTGACGCCCGATTTTTGATGGCAGTTGTCGGCCCCCGAGAGTTCACCGGACATGGAGCGCTCCTCCCAGGCGCCGATGCTCTCCACCAGCCCCTTGAGCACCCTGGGCATCATGTCGGGAAACTGCTCCAGCACGCGCGAGAATTTTTCGCGCGTCAGCACCATACAGACCACGTCGGTCACCGCCGCCAGGGAAAACAGACGCCGCATCCCCCCCAGTAGCGTGATCCCGCCCAAAAAGGCGCCCGCCTCGAAAACGCGCATCTCGTGCTCGCGGCCGTTTGTCTCGTGCAGCAGGCGGGCCCGGCCGGAAACCAGGAAAAAAGCCTGCCCGTCGTCCTCACCCTGGGTGAAGAGCTGCTCCCCCGGCTTGAAGGTCTCCCGGGTGCACAGGTACGCCAGCAGCTTGAGGGCCTCGGGCGACAACCCGGAGAAAAACCGCACCCCGCGCAGGATGTCCAGATTCTGCTGGAATTCGGAGGCCGCGTCCGTCCTATTTTCTTCCGGTGACAAGCTCATAAAAGGTTCCTTTCCGATTCATCAGCTCCTCGTAGGGTCCCAGCTCCACGATCTTGCCGGCCTTCATCACCGCGATCTTGTCGAAATTTTTGACGATGTCCAGGCGGTGCAGCACCGCGATCAGGGTGGTGCGGCCCTTGAAGCGGGCCTCCAGCAGGCGCTGGATGCGGGCCTGGGACTTGTTGTCCAGGGCCGAGGTGGCCTCGTCCATGATCAGGATTTCCGGGTTCTTCAGAAACGCCCGGGCAATCGCCACTTTCTGCCGCTGGCCGCCGGAGAGCCGGTCGCCCTTGCTGCCGACGTCGAACGTCATCCCGATCTCGATGATCCTCTCCAGCAGGTCTTCCTCGATGAGCACCTGGACGATGCTGTGGTTTATTTTCTCCTCGGCCTGGGAGACGCGGCTTTTGGATTTGCCGAAGAGAATGTTGTTGAGAATCGTCTCGGAATGAATGTAAACGGCCGGTTGGTAAAAGGCAAGCGCCTGGGGGAAATCACGCTCGACCGAGGCCTTGAAAAGCGCCCGGCCGGCCATGACCCGCTTTTCCAGCAGGCTCGAGAGGGCCACGGT
>JASFIY010000080.1:0-7300 GCA_050122415.1 Desulfobacteraceae bacterium | reverse complement strand
TCAGCAGGGGCGATTTGATGTCGCCGCGGCGAGCGCGGCCGGTCCCTTTCTGCTTGAACAGTTTGCGCCCGCTGCCGACCACATCGCTGCGATGCTTGGTCGCAGCGGTTCCGGCCCTGCGATTGGCCAGCTGCATGGTGACCACGTCGTGCAGGACCGAGAATTTGACGGGGACATCGAAGATGCCGTCCGCCAGATCGACCGTGGAGACCTTTTCACCGCTTGTATTGAGCACATCAAAGACAGGCATGGCATACCTCATTTCAAACCACTGGCATTGACGGGAATCTCTTCGGTCCCGGCCGGCGTCTCGCCCCCTGCTGCCAACGATCTTTAAGGACGTGTTTTGGTTTTCTGGATTTCGATGATTCCGGACTTGGCTCCCGGCACGGCGCCTTTCAGCAGAATCAGGTTTTGCTCCGGCCGGATATCGACGATTTCGAGGTTCCGGACCGTTTTGCGTTCAACGCCGTAATGCCCCGGCAGTCTTTTGCCTTTGACCACCTTGGAAGGCCAGGCGCTGCAGCCGATGGAGCCGGGGATTCGCTTGCTGTGGCAGCCGTGGGTCTGGCTGCCGCCGCCGAATCCGTGGCGCTTCATCACGCCGGCGAATCCACGGCCCTTGGAAATCCCGGCCACGTTGACCTTTTCGCCGATCGCGAAAAGATCGCTGCTGATCGCCTGCCCCAGTTTGAACTCGTCCGGTTTTTCCACCGAAAATTCCCTCAGAACCCGGAAGCACTGCCCCCCGGCCTTCTGGAAATGCCCTTGCAGCGGCCTGTTGGTGCGGCTTTGGCGTTTTTCCTCAAACGCCAGCTGAAGCGCGTTGTATCCGTCGGTGGTCTCGGTTTTGATCTGGGTTACCACGCAAGGGCCCGTCTGAACCACCGTCACGGGCACGAAATTGCCTTCGGCATCGAAGACGCCCGTCATCCCAATCTTTTTGCCTAACAGTCCTCTACACATGGCGATAAGGCCCCTATCCTACAGTTTAATCTCGACATCGACCCCTGGGGAGAGATCCAACTTCATCAGCGCATCCACCGTCTGCTGGGTCGGCTCGAGAATGTCCAACAGCCGCTTGTGGGTCCGCATTTCGAACTGTTCGCGCGACTTCTTGTCGACATGCGGCGAACGCAAGACGCAAAACTTGTTGATCCGCGTGGGCAGCGGGATCGGCCCGACGACCTTGGCGCCGGTTTTTTGGGCCGTGTCGACGATGTCGGTGGCCGACTGGTCGAGGAGCTTGTGATCGTAGGCTCTCAACCTGATCCTGATTTTGGTGTTCATGATCATGATAACAAACGCTTTCTTTATTCGAAGATTTCGGCCACCACGCCGGCGCCGACCGTTCGGCCGCCTTCACGGATCGCAAAGCGCAGCTCTTTTTCCATGGCGATCGGCGTGATCAGCTCCGCGGAAATCGTCACGTTGTCGCCCGGCATCACCATCTCCACACCCTCCGGCAGCGTCAACACCCCTGTCACGTCCGTCGTGCGGAAATAAAACTGCGGCCGGTAACCATTGAAAAACGGCGTGTGGCGACCGCCCTCTTCCTTGCTCAAAATGTAAACCTCGGCCCCAAACTTCGTGTGCGGCGTGATCGAGCCCGGCTTGGCTACCACCTGACCCCGCTCGACTTCCTCGCGCTTGGTCCCCCGCAGCAGCACCCCGATGTTGTCCCCCGCGCGCCCCTCGTCCAGCAGCTTGCGGAACATCTCAACCCCCGTGCACACCGTCTTGGCCGTCGGGCGAATCCCCACAATCTCCACATCGTCGCCCACTCGCACGATCCCGCGCTCCACACGGCCCGTCACCACCGTCCCGCGACCCGATATGCTGAACACATCCTCGATGGGCATCAAAAACGGCTTGTCGATGTCGCGCTCCGGCTCCGGAATGTAATTGTCGATCGCCTCCAGCAGCTCAAAAATACACTTCGCCTCCCCGCTGTCCGGATCGTCGCTCTCCAGCGCCTTCAACGCACTGCCCCGGATAATCGGCGTGTCGTCCCCGGGAAACTCGTACTTGTCCAAAAGCTCCCGCAGCTCCAGCTCCACCAGCTCGATCAGCTCCTCGTCGTCCACCATGTCGCACTTGTTCAAAAACACCAGAATCCGCGGCACTCCCACCTGACGGGCCAGCAATATGTGCTCCCGCGTCTGCGGCATCGGACCATCGTCGGCGCCCACCACCAATATCGCCCCGTCCATCTGCGCAGCACCCGTGATCATGTTCTTGATGTAGTCCGCATGACCCGGACAGTCCACGTGCGCATAGTGCCGGTTGGCCGTCTCGTACTCCACGTGCGCCGTGGCGATCGTGATCCCCCGCGCCTTCTCCTCCGGCGCCTTGTCGATCTGATCGAAGGGCACGAAATTGGCCAGACCCCTTAAACCCGAATGCTTGGTGATCGCCGCGGTCAGCGTCGTCTTGCCGTGGTCGATATGACCGATGGTCCCCACATTCACGTGCGGCTTGGTGCGCGAAAACTTCTCTTTTGCCATTTTCTCATCCTCCCCCGAAACGGGCTGAAAATTTCATATTACAGAGCAGCGCCCGGCCCATCACTGCTTGCACAGCACACAAAAAAAAACCTGTAAATCAGAGGTTCGAAAACAGGTGCGGCGGGGCTTGAAGCGTCACCAGCGGTAATGGGCAAAGGCCTTGTTGGCTTCCGCCATCTTGTGGGTATCTTCCTTTTTCTTGATTGCCGAACCTCGCCTGTTGGCCGCATCCAGCAGCTCTCCGGCGAGCTTGCGCGCCATCCCTTTTTCGGAACGCTTCTGGGCAAAACCGATCAGCCAGCGGATTCCCAGTGCGGTCCGGCGCGAGGGCCGGATTTCGGTCGGTACCTGGTAGGTGGATCCCCCCACCCGCCGCGACTTCACCTCGATGGTGGGGCGCACGTTGTCGATCGCCTGCTCGAAAATTTTGAGCGGATCCTCTTTGGACTTTTCCTCGATAATGCCGAAGGCCTTGTAAACTATCCGCTCGGCAACGCTCTTTTTGCCGTCCAGCATGATGGAATTGGTGAATTTCGCCACCAGCTTGCTGTTATACACGGAGTCCGGGATGATCACCCGCTCCGGGACTTCTCTTCTTCTCGGCATATCTCACACCACGTCTTGTATGATGAAATTGGTCAACAGCCCATTTTTTCAAAACCCGCACGCCAAAAGGGCTATTTGGGCCGCTTGGCACCGTACTTGGAGCGCCCCTGCTTACGGTCATCAACCCCCAAGGCGTCCAGGGTACCCCGCACGATGTGATAGCGAACACCGGGTAAATCCTTGACGCGCCCGCCGCGGACCAGAACCACCGAGTGTTCCTGGAGGTTGTGCCCGATCCCCGGGATGTAAGCCGTGACCTCCACCCCCGTCGTCAGCCGCACCCTGGCGACCTTGCGCAGGGCGGAGTTGGGTTTTTTGGGGGTCGAGGTGTAGACCCGGGTGCAAACGCCCCGCTTCTGCGGTGCCTGTTTGAGGGCCGGCGTGTTGGTCTTTTTCTTGACTCGTTTCCTACCGTTGCGGACTAACTGGTTGATGGTCGGCATATGCTCCTCGTGTCCAGAAAATTGCTTTGCCCTTCCCGCGGGCCTGACAAAATGTGCATACGTATACTCTCATGGGTACATTGTCAAGATTTTTATAGGATTACCCCTATTTTTGTCTACTCCCCGATGGTCTCCTCGACCATCTCCTCGGCCTCCTCGACAATCGGGTTTTGGATGTGCGAGACTTTGATTTTCCGGTAGGCGGCCATGCCGGTGCCGGCCGGAATCAGCCGCCCCATGATGACGTTTTCCTTGAGACCGCGCAGGTAATCCTTGGCGCCGGCGATGCTGGCCTCGGTCAGGACCTTGGTGGTCTCCTGGAAGGAGGCGGCCGAAATGAAACTCTCCGTGCTCAGCGAAGCCTTGGTGATCCCCAGGATCAGCGGCTCGGCGGTGGCCGGCTTGCCGCCCTGCTCGATGACCTGGCGGTTGACCTCCTCGAAGCGGCCGCGATCGACCTGCTCCTCGAAGATGAAGTCCGTGTCGCCGACCTCGGTGACCTTGACCCGGCGCATCATCTGCTTGACGATCACCTCGATGTGCTTGTCGTTGATCCGCACGCCCTGCAGCCGGTAAACCTCCTGGACCTCATTGACCAGGTAGCGGGCCAGGGCGATCTCCCCCTTGATGCTTAAAATATCCTGGGGGTTGGCCGACCCCCCGACGATCGGTTCGCCGGCACGCACGTAATCGCCTTCGTAGACGTTGATGTGTTTGCCGCGGGGGATCAGATACTCCCGTTTTTCGCCGACATCCACCGGGGTTACAGTAACCTTCTGCTTGCCCTTTTTGGTGCTCTTGGCAATCGAGACGTAGCCGTCGATTTCGCTCAGCAGCGAAGCCTCCTTGGGTTTGCGAATTTCAAACAGCTCCGCCACGCGCGGCAGACCGCCGGTGATATCCTTGGTTTTGGTGGTGGCGCGCGGCAGCTTGGCGACGATGTCGCCGGCCTTGACCTCGTCACCCTCCTCCACCAGAATGATGGCGTCCACCGGCAGGATGTAGCGGGCGACACCCGTGGATTGGGGCAGTTTGGCCGTTTTGCCGTCCCTGTCCTTGATGGAGATGCGGGGGCGGACCTCCGCGCTCTTGGCTTCGATGATCGTCCGGGAAGATTTGCCGGTGACCGGGTCCACCTTTTCCTGCATGGTTTTTCCCGGTTCGATGTCGCCGAACTTGACCGTGCCGGCCACCTCGGTGATGATCGGGGTGGTGAACGGGTCCCAGGTGGCGATCAAGTCCCCGGGTTGAACGCTCTGCCCGTCGCTGACCATCAGGTTGGCGCCATAGATCACCGGGTGCCGCTCGCGCTCGCGGCCGGCTTCGTTGACGATGGCGAACTCGCCGCCGCGACGGTTCATGACGACGGTCTGATTGTCGGCGTTGCGCACCACATTGAGATCGATAAACCGGATGGTGCCTTCCACCCGCGCGCGGGTGTCGGCCTGCTCCACCCGCCGGCTGGCGGTGCCGCCGATGTGGAAGGTCCGCATGGTCAGCTGGGTGCCGGGCTCACCGATGGATTGGGCCGCCAGAATCCCCACCGCCTGCCCGATTTCGACCCGCCCCCCGTGGGACAGGTCCCGGCCGTAGCACTTGGCGCAAATGCCGCGACTGGACTTGCATGTCAGCGCCGAGCGGATGTGCACCCGGGTGATGCCGGCGTTTTCGATGCGTCTGACGGCGGTCTCGTTGATCTCCTCGCCGGCCTTGACCAGGAGCTTGTCGGTGAAAGGGTCCAGAATGTCCTCGACGGCGATCCGGCCCAGAATCCGCTCCCCGATATCCTGGATGATTTCACCGCCCTCCATCAGCGGTTCGACCTCAACCCCCACCATGGTGCCGCAGTCTTCCTCATAAACCGTGCAGTCCTGGGCCACGTCCGCCAGGCGGCGCGTGAGATAGCCCGAGTTGGCGGTTTTAAGGGCCGTGTCCGCCAGACCTTTGCGCGCCCCGTGGGTGGAGATGAAATACTGCAGCACCGACAACCCTTCACGGAAGTTGGCGATGATCGGGGTTTCGATGATTTCACCGGAGGGCTTGGCCATCAGACCGCGCATACCGGCCAACTGCCGCATCTGGTCCTTGCTGCCGCGGGCGCCGGAGTCCGCCATCATGTAAATCGGATTGAAGCTCTCGTGGCCCACCGGAACCCCGTTTTCGTCCATGATCGGCTTGCCGGTCTCGTCGGTGATCGGGGCGGCCTTCATGACGGCCATCATCTCGTTGGCGACATCGTCGGTCGCCTTGGCCCAGATGTCGACCACCTTGTTGTACTTCTCACCCGGAGTGATGAGCCCCTCGGTGTACTGCTTGTCGATTTCCCTGACCCGCTCCTCGGCCGCGCTGATGATGGTTTTCTTGGCCGGCGGAATGATCATGGCGTCGATCGAAATCGACAGACCGCCCCGGGTTGAGTAGTGGTAGCCGATGTCTTTGAGTCGGTCCGAGAGGATCACCGTGGCCTTGGCGCCCAGGTTGCGGTAGACGAAGTCCACCAACTCCCGCAGATTCTTCTTGTCCATGACCCGGTTGACGGTCTTGAATGAGATTTCCGGCCGTTTTTCCAGAACGTGAAAGATGTGGTTCTCGTCGTTGCTGAAGCGCCGGTGAAGCGTCTCGCCCTCCTCGAGGGCGAAAACCGCCTCGACCTCGGCATCCTCGGCGCTGAAGACGCGCTTGAACTCGTCCTTGCGCAACAAACCGAGATAGCCGTTGTTTTTGCGGTCCTGGCCCACCGAGTACTTCTCGACCATGTCGATGAAATCGCCCCCCGCGCCGATCTCGGCCATGGCCGCCTGGGCCTCGGCGTCGCCTGCGGTCAGGATGTGGCGCAGCACCAGGATGGGTTCCTTGGGAATGATTTCCCACAGCAGGATGCGGCCCGCGGTGGTTTTCAGCTTCTCGCCCTCCATGCGCACTTCCACCACGGCGTGCAGATCGATCACCCCGGCATCGTAGGCCGAGCGGACCTCGTCCGGTCCCGAAAAGAGCATCCCGGTGCCCTTGACGCCCTCCAGATCGAGGGTCATGTAGTAGATCCCCAGAACGATGTCCTGGGTGGGGACGATGATCGGGCTGCCGTTGGCCGGTGAGAGGATGTTGTTGCTTGCCAGCATCAAAATCCGGGCCTCGATCTGGGATTCCACCGAGAGGGGAACGTGGACGGCCATCTGGTCGCCGTCGAAGTCGGCGTTGAAGGCGGTGCAGACCAGGGGATGCAGCTGGATGGCCTTGCCCTCGATCAGGGTCGGCTCAAAGGCCTGGATCCCCAGCCGGTGCAGGGTCGGCGCGCGGTTGAGCATGATCGGGTACTCGCGCACCACCTCGTCCAGGGTGTCCCAGACCTCCGGCACCTCACGCTCCACCATTTTCTTGGCGCTCTTGACCGTGGAAACCAGTCCCTTTTCCTCCAGCCGGTAGTAGACGAAGGGCTTGAAGAGCTCCAGGGCCATTTTCTTGGGCAGGCCGCACTGGTGCAGCCGCAGGTTGGGGCCGATGGTGATGACGGTTCGCCCGGAGTAGTCCACCCGTTTTCCCAGCAGGTTCTGGCGGAAGCGGCCCTGCTTGCCTTTCAGGGTGTCGCTCAGGGACTTCAGCGGCCGCTTGTTGGTGCCCGTGATGACCCGGCCGTGCCGGCCGTTGTCGAACAGCACATCGACGGCCTCCTGCAGCATGCGCTTTTCGTTGCGCACGATGATGTCGGGGGCCTTGAGATCGACGAGCCGCTTCAGGCGGTTGTTG
>JASFIY010000079.1:0-7414 GCA_050122415.1 Desulfobacteraceae bacterium | reverse complement strand
CCTCCCGGGCCGCCGAAGCCGCCGCCGATGCCGGCGCCGTGGGGGGAGAGGACTTCAAAATCGGGGTAGGCATTGCCCCCGTGCTCGCTGTAATCCAGGCCCTCCAGCTCCTCTTCGGGTGATACCCGCAGCCCGACGGTCTTGTCGATCAGCTTGAACATGGTGAAGGCGGTGGCAAAGGTCCACACAAAGCAGGCCACGATGCCCAGCAGCTGTACGCCGATCAGGGCGGCCGAGGTGCCGCCGGCGTTGAAGAGGCCGGCGGCCAGGGTGCCCCAGGCGCCGTTGACGCCGTGGACCGATATCGCGCCGACGGGATCGTCGATTTTGATGCGATCGAAGAACAGCACCGAGAAAACCACCAGCACGCCGGCCACCGCGCCGATGACCACCGAACTGGAGGGGGAGACATTGGCGCAAGGGGCGGTGATGGCCACCAGGCCGGCCAGGGCGCCGTTGAGGCTCATGCTGACTTCCGGCTTGCCGAACTTGAACCAGGAGATCAGCATGGCGCAGACCGCACCGGTGGCGGCGGCGAGGTTGGTATTGACGAAAATCATGGCGATGTCTTTGCTGGCGGCGGTGGTGGAGCCCGGGTTAAAGCCGAACCACCCCAGCCAGAGGATGAAGACGCCCAAGGCCGCCAGCGGCATGTTGTGGCCCGGGATCGGCCGGATGCTGCCGTCTTTGGCGTATTTGCCCAGCCGCGGCCCGAGGACGATGGCCCCGGCCAGGGCCGCCCAGCCGCCCACCGAGTGGACCACCGTGGAGCCGGCGAAGTCGATGAAGCCCAAGTTCTCCAGCCAGCCGCCGCCGTTGAACAGCCCGCCCCAGGCCCAGCCGCCGAAAATCGGGTAGATCAGCCCGCAGACCACGACGCTGTAACAGAGGTAACCGGTGAACTTGGTGCGTTCGGCCATGGCCCCCGAGACGATGGTGGCGGCCGTGGCGGCGAAGACCGCCTGGAACATCCAGAAGGCCAGCACCCAGGGGTCGCCGCCCGGGGTGAAGTCGCTCAAGAAAAAGCCCGAAGTGCCCAGCCAGCCGGATTTGGAGACCCCGAACATCAGGCCGAAGCCGACGGCCCAGAAGGCCAGCGAGCCGATGGAGAAATCCATCAGGTTTTTCATCAGGATGTTGATGGCGTTCTTGGCGCGCGTGAAACCGACCTCCACCATGGCGAAGCCGGCCTGCATGAAGAAGACCAGGGTGGCGGCCACCAGGGTCCAGACGTAGTCGGCATGGCTCTGGACCAGTTCGATGGCGTTTCGGTTGGACTCCGGCGTCGGGGGCTCGTCTGCGGCCCACAACCCGGCTGCGCTCAAGACGGTCAGTAAAATCGGGATCAACGCGATCAGGTGTTTTTTCATTTCGGTTCTCCTCTCGGGGTCAAAAAATTTTGTGGCTTTTGCTGCCAGGATTCTATAACGCGTCATTTCCGGATTCTCCGGTCCGGATGCGAACGGCCTGTTCCACGGGGTAGACAAAAATCTTGCCGTCGCCGATCTTGCCGGTGAAGGCGGCGTCTTTTATGCCGGCGATGATCTGGTCGGTCATGGCGTCATCGGCCACCACCCCGATTTTGATTTTGGGGACGAAATCCACCTGGTACTCGGCGCCGCGGTAAATTTCCTTGTGGCCCCGCTGACGTCCGAAGCCTTTGATTTCGCTGATCATCATGCCCTTTATGCCCAGCTTGTTGAGGGCGTCCTTGACCTCGTCCAGTTTGAACGGTTTGATGACCGCCTCTATCTTTTTCATGGAATACCTCCTGTGGTGGGTGACCGCTTAAGGTGCCGCGATTGGGGTTTGGCTACCGTTGAGCAAGGGGTGTGCCATGGCTGCGACCGGCGCCTCGATCCGTTATAACCAGTTGTGATTATTTAAAATTTAGAAATTATGAATTTTTGCCACGCCCAAAAATTAGTTACAAAAAGGTTTTTTTGAGGACGGTTTAATACAATTTTGTAAAATAAGTCCGCCACGAGGCCGCGCCATTCGCGGCCGGAACCGGGTCCAGGCCGGTCCGCAAAATGGGATTGACAAGCGCGGGCGAGTTGGAAATACTGGTAACCGGTCCCGTGCGACCGGCGCTGCGGTGCCCATCAGGCCGGCTGCCGGATAAGGGCGGCTATCAAAAGGGAGGCGTGCCATGAAAGATTCGCTGAAACCCGGGTTGAGCTTCGAGTTCCGGTTCAAGGTGCCCGAAAACAAGACGGTGCCCTACCTTTATCCTGAAATTCCCGAAGGCCAGGTCATGCCCAAGGTGTTCGCCACGGGGTATATGGTGGGGCTTTTCGAGTTTGCCTGCATTCAGGCCATCAACCCCCACATCGACTGGCCCCGCGAGCAGACCGTGGGGGTGCACGTCGACGTGAGCCACACCGCGGCCACCCCGCCGGGCTTCACCGTCACGGTCAAGGGGCGGCTGGAGAAAGTCGAAGGCCGCCGGCTCACCTTCCACCTGCAAGCTGACGACGGGGTGGACGCCATTTCCGAAGGAATTCACCAGCGGTTCGTGATCGATGCCGAGAAATTCAACCGCCAGGTGGCCGCCAAGGCGGCCGCAAACCCGGCAACCGAGTAGCATCGGATCTGCCCTTTCGTGGCCGATAGCCATCGCCCCGCAGACAGGCCCGTTTCGAAGCCCGCTTGCCGGAGGCGCCAAACCAGGAGGTGAACGGTATGCAAGACGAGAGACTCGCTGGCCTGATCGCAACGGCCATCAAGCGTGAGGAAGAAGCCTACGATTTTTACATGGGGATTCATGCCAAGGTGCGGGACGAAGCCACCCGCGACACGATTGCCTTCGTGGCCGACGAGGAAAAGAAGCACAGGGCGTTTCTGGTTCAATACCGGGATGGGGGTTTCGCGGCGGACGCCATGCGGATGAGCGACGTGGTTTTTTACAAGATCGCCGAATACCAGGAGGAGCCGGAGGTCAAGGAGAATTTAGACAGTGCGGAGGTGTTTCTGGTGGCCGCTCACCGGGAGCTGCGCTCCAACCAGTTCTACACCGAACTGGCCAAACTGCACCCCCCCGGCGGCACCCGCGACATGCTGCTCAAGATGGCCAACGAGGAACTCAAGCACAAGGAGAAAATGGAATACCTATACGCCAACACGGCCTTTCCCCAGACCTCGGGCGGCTGACCCCGCCCATCCGGAGAGCCCCGCACTGAAAGGGCCGGCTGATGCCGGCCCTCCCGCCTTCTAAATATCACCCGCCGCTATCGACGCTGTTTCGTCACAACCCGGCCCGCCCTGTGAAATTTGCGCCAGCGCTGGTACCCGGGCGCGCTTGATGGGCTGAAGCCCCGGGTTGGTCACCCGGTGGGCTTTCAGACCAGCATGAAGCTCCACAGGATGCCGGCGCAGATGGCCGAGCCGATGACCCCCGAGGAGTTGCAGGCCATGGCGTCCATCAGCAGGTAGTTGGTGGGGTCCGAGCGCTGCCCCATGAGGTGCACCTCGCGGGCGGAGCCCGGAACGGCCGACACCCCGGCCGCCCCCAGCAACGGGTTGATCTTGACCTTCAGAAACAGGTTCATGATCTTGGCGAAGATGACCCCCGAGGCGGTGGCGAGGCTGAAGGCGATGGAGCCCAGAATGAAGATGCCCAGGGATTTGGCGGTCAGGAAAACATCCCCCTGGGTGCTGCAGCCCACGGTGAACCCCAGCAAAATGGTGGCCGTATCGATGATCGCGGTCCGGGCTGTGTGGGCCAGGCGGTCGGTGACGCCGCACTCCTTGAGGAAATTGCCGAAAAAGAGCATGCCCAGCAGCGGCAGCGCGGTGGGCGCCAGAAAACAGCACAGCAGGACGCCGACCACCGGAAAGATCTGCTTTTCACGCTTGGAGACCTCGCGCATATCGGGCATCCGGATGCGGCGCTCCTCGCGGGTGGTCAGCAGCCGCATGATGGGCGGCTGGATCACCGGGATGAGGGCCATGTAGGAATAAGCGGCGATGGCGATCGGTCCGATCAGATGCGGCGCCAGTTTGGCGGTCAGAAAGATCGAAGTCGGGCCGTCCGCGCCCCCGATGATGGCGATCGAGGCCGCTTCATGGGGCAGAAAGCCCAGGGCCAGGGCGCTCAGAAGGGTGAAAAAGATCCCCATCTGGGCGGCCGCGCCGAGCAGCATCAGGACCGGTCGGGCCAGCAGGGAGCCGAAATCGGTCATGGCTCCCAGGCCCAGAAAAACGATCGACGGGTAGAGCCCGGTGGTGACGCCGAAGTACAGGTAGTGCAGCACGCTGTTGTCTTCGTAGATGCCGATGCCGAACCCCTTGAAAAAGGGCACGTTGCCCACCAGGATGCCGAAGCCGATGGGCACCAGCAGCAGGGGCTCATATTTTTTGGCGACCCCTAAGTAAACGAAGATCGAACCCACCACGATCATGATCAGATGGCGGTAGTCGGCGAGCAGATATCCCGTGTTGGCCAGGAATGACAGAAACAGGTCCATGGCGATCCTTCAACTCTCGTCTAAATGGTTCGGCTGGGGTTCACTCCAGGTGAAATAGCCGTCTCCCTGGGGTGTCAAATAGTTGGCCTGCCGCAGGCAGGTAAGGGTGAGATGGGGGTGCGGGAAATCGTGCTCCTGGGCCAGGGTGTAGAGATCGGCGAGTTGAAAAGAGGTCTCCAGGCTTTCCACCAGGGGCCGATAGAGGATGGCCATGGCCGGCAGGTCGGAAGGGCAGAGGACCTGCGCCGGCGGGGGGGGCGTTGTGACGGGGATTTCGGGCGGCGGGCTTTTTGGCGCCGCACCTCTGTTGAAATATCTGTCTTTTCTTTCCCAGAAGAGCATCAGCTTGTGGATTTGGGAGATCACGAAGGAGAGAACCATCAGCCCCGAGAAGACGATCGCGGCCCCGACCACCGCCATGGTCCAGCCGTTGTGGGCCGATATTGCTTCCAAGCCGAACACGTGACACCTCCTTTGAGATCTGTGAAGGGGGGGAGAACCGATCGAGCGGCCCGCGACCGCAGGCTTTGCCTTATAGCATTCCTTACCCTTAGGGATCAAGTCAAGAAATTGCTTTACAAAGACCTGGAAAAGCCTTCAGGGGGGAGGGGCCGCCGGCGTGGTTGCCGGCGACGGCTGAATGCCGGCCATCAGCTGCCCGATCCGGGCCAGGCGGGGGCCGTCGGAAGGTGCAAAGATGTCCATGATGCGGCCGTCGAACATCACCGCGATGCGGTCCGAAAGGGCCAGGGCCTCGGCCAGATCCCCGGTCACCAACAGGACCCCGGCTTTTTCGCGGGCCTTCAGCAGCAGCTGCCAGACCTCCTCGATGGCCGCGATATCCAGCCCCTGAGTGGGCTGCTCGGCGATGATCAGGCGCGGCCGGCGGAAAAATTCCCGGGCCAGGACCATTTTCTGGAGGTTGCCGCCGGACAGCTGCCGGGCCAGGGCGGAGACCTTGGGCGGCTGGATGTTGAAATCCCGCACCAGCCCGGTGAGCTTGCGCTCCGCCCGGTCTTTCTGCAGCCACGGGCCGCGGCTGAACCCCTTGCGGGTGGTCAGCAGGAAGTTGTCCACCAGATTCAGGTTGCGGCAGGTGGCCAGGCCCAGGCGGTCCTCGGGGATATAGCTCAAGGCGCCGGCCCAGTCATGGCGCGCAAAGAAATCCTCCCAGGACTGGCCAAGAATGAGCACCTGTCCCTGTTCGGGCCGCGAAAGGCCGCAGAGGGTTTCCACCAGCGGTTTCTGGCCGTTTCCGGCCACCCCGACGATGCCCAGGATCTCGCCCTGACGCAGGCTGAAGTCGATCTCTTTCAGGTTGCGTCCCCAAAGCCCCGCCACCCGGAGCACCACCTGACGGTGCGGCACCTCCGGGCGGGCCACCTCCAGCAGCACCTCGCGGCCCACCATCCGGGTGGCGAGCTCGGCCCGCGAGGAGACCGCCCCGACGGCGAGTTCATCCACGATCCGCCCTTTGCGCAGGATGGCGATCTCATCGGCCACCGCCATCACCTCATTCAGCTTGTGGCTGATAAAAACGACGGCCTTGCCCTCCCGGGTCATCTGGCGCAGGGCCGTAAAGAGCTGGTCGGTTTCGCGGGGGGTCAGAACGGCGGTGGGTTCGTCAAAAATCAGGACCCGGCTTTGGCGCTGCAGGAGCTTCAGGATTTCCACCCGCTGTTTCTCGCCCATGGAGAGGTCGGCCACCCGGGCGCAAGGGTCGATTTCCAGCCCGAAGCGTGCTGCCAAAGCCTGCACGCGCGCCTCCAGGGCGCGGGGGCTGTGCCAGAAGCCCCGGGCCTGGCCCAGGAAGACGTTTTCCGCGACGCTCATCGCCGGCACCAGCATGAAATGCTGGTAGACCATCCCGATGCCGGCGGCGATGGCGTCTTTGGCGCCGGTGAAGCGCACCTCCCGGCCGTCCACCCGGATCAGCCCCCCGTCGGGCTGGTAGCGCCCGGCGAGGATGCTCATCAGCGTGCTTTTGCCGGCGCCGTTTTCGCCCAGCAGGGCCTTCACGCGACCGCCGTGGATGTCCAGGCTGATGCCGCGGTTGGCCTGAACGGTCCCGAAAGACTTGGAAATCCCCTCCAGGTGGATCATGGGGGGCGGGCTCGCCGGCATCAGGTCACCTGGCGCCGTTCGGCGATGGGCTGCACGAACTGGGATTCGGAGTCCCAGGGAAAGAGGATCCAGGTGTCTTGGCTGACCTCGGTGACGAAGGTGTCCACCAGCGGGCGGCCCGCCGGTTTGGCGTAGACCGTGGCGAAGTGGGCCCGGGGCAGCATGTCCCGGACAATTTTGGCGGTGCGGCCGGTATCCACCAGGTCATCGACGATCAGCATGCCCTCGCCGTCGCTCGCCACCCCCTTGAGTATTTCGATCTCGCCCTTTTGCTCCTGCCAGGCGTAGCTGGCCACGCAGACGGTGTCCACCAGCCGGATGTCCAGTTCGCGGGCGATGATCGCCGCGGGCACCAGACCGCCGCGGGTGACGGCGATGATGCCGTTGAAGAAGTCCATGTCCAGCAGCCGCCAGGCCAGGGCCCTGGAGTCGCGGTGGAGCTGTTCCCAGGAGATGGGAAAGGTCCGCCGGTAGCGTCCGTTTTGAGACATCGGTGCGCCTCCTGAAGACCGGGCGCCCACATCTGTGGGCTATTCCCGGGGTTCGATGTTGATTCCCAGCGCGGCGGGCGCTTCCGAGCCCCGGCCGCGCCATGAGGAGAAGACCAGAACCGCGATGGTCAGGGCGTAGGGCAGCATCAGCAGCAGGGAGGACGGCAGGGTCGTGCCCATGGCCTGCAGCCGCAGCTGAAAGGCCATCACCCCGCCGAAGAGGTAGGCGCCCAAAATCGCCCGGCCGGGGCGCCAGAAGGTGAAAATCACCAGGGCGACCGCAATCCAGCCCCTGCCGGCCGAGAGCCCGTTGGTCCACAGGTGGGTGTA
>JASFIY010000078.1:0-7423 GCA_050122415.1 Desulfobacteraceae bacterium | reverse complement strand
GGAAGAATACCTCCGGTATCGCACGGCCATGGAAAACCTGCTGACCACCCGCGCGGAGCTGCGCGGGGTCAAGCTCAAAACGGTCCTCAAGGCGCGCGAAATGGGAATCGCCCTGCTCAGGGCGCATGTCGGCAGGTAGCCGCGAGGCCCAGCCGCTGGCCTTCATCCTTCGGGCCTCAACCGGGCGGGGGGCTTTGCCGCGAGAGGTCGGCGCCGCGCGCCCCCGCCAACCCCGCAAGCCCGGCGCAGGCCCCGGAAGGCCAACCAAATTCTATCCTTCCACTCATCATCCCCTAACACACCGGCCTTAGCCAATTGACGGGGTTCAGCCGCCGGCGCGGCTTCAGAACCACCGCGCGGCGGTCAGTCCCACCCCTCACTTTTTCCATATCAACAAGGAGAGCGCGACATGAACGGCAGGCAAAAAAAACAGTCCCCAGCGTCCGGCATCACCCGAAGAACCTTCCTCCACCAGGCAGCGGCCGGAACGGCCGCCTTCGCCGCGGCCGGGGTGGGCCCCTGGTTCATCCGCAACGCCCGGTCATCGTCGGGGGAGTTGAAGCTCTTCACATGGCCGGACTACAGCAAACCCGAAGTGATCGCGGCCTTTGAAAAGGCCACCGGCATCAAGGTGCAGGTCACCAACTACAGCACCAATCAGGAGTGCATGAACAAGCTTCGGGCGGCCCGCGCCAGCGGGTTCGATATCGCCCAGCCGTCTCTGACCGAGTATGAACTGCACATGGAATACGAATTGTACCGGGAAATCGACGAGAGCCGGATACCGAACCTGAACAATCTGGAACCCGCCTTCTACGAGAAATCCAAAAAGCTCGGCGGCGTGATCGGCGGCAAGCGGGTCGGGCTGCCCTACGACTGGGGAACGGAAGCCATCGCCTGGAACACCGAACTGCTCACCCCCGAATACGGCGAGCTGTCCTACGGCACGATGTGGGCGCCTGAATTTGTCGGGAAGGTCACCTGCCGCCCCCACTCGGTCTTCATCGGCGCGGGGCTCTATCTGGACGCCACCGGCCGGCTGCCCTCCGACCGGATGTACGACACCTACCGCTCCGAGGAGAAGATGCGCCGGGTCTATGATGAAATCCTGAAGTTCCTCGTCGCCCACAAGCCAAACGTCAAGATGTTCTGGAACAACGCCCAGGATCATCAGCTGGCGTTTCTCCAGAACGCCTGCGCCATCGGCCAGACCTGGGACGGCCCGATCCTGACCCTCAAAAAGGAGGGCAAGCCGGTCTCCTACATGGCGCCCAAGGAAGGGGCCCTGACCTGGGTGGACTCCATGGGCATCGTCAAGAACGCGGAGAATCTTGAGCAGGCCTATGCCTTCATCAACTGGGCCTACACCCCCGAGGCCGGCGCGATCATGGCCAAATCCACCGGCTACAACAGCGTGGTCAAAGGGGCCAGCGACCTCCTGGACGAGGCGACCAAGAAGAACTTCGCCGAGGCTTATCCCCAAGACGCCCTGGACAACCTGTGGTGGTACGTGTCGGAGCCCGCGTGGTTCGTGCCGGCGCGCACGGAGTACCGGGACAGGTTCCAAGCGGCCTGAGGTTCGCGAACCTTAGGGGTGAAAAACATCTTGAAAAAAGGGGGGCCGCCCAAAGCGGCGCGGCGGCCGGCCGGGAGTCGATTGCCGGCCGGCGGGCGCCGGCCCAAGGCGCTCCCATGGGAGTGGGGTGATGGGGCAGGATGTCGAGATTGTCAATGTGAGCATGCGCTTCGGCGCTGTTGAAGCCGTCCGCGACATCGACGTCCACATCCAGGCCGGGGAGTTCTTCAGCTTCCTCGGGCCTTCGGGGTGCGGCAAAACCACGCTTTTGCGGCTCATCTCGGGCTTCATGGAGCCGACTGCGGGCAAGATCCGGATCAACGGCCGCAACATGCGGGGCATCGGCCCCAACCGGCGCCCCACGGCCATGATCTTCCAGAACCTCGCGCTTTTCCCGCTCATGAGCGTGGCCCAAAATATCGGCTTCGGTCTGGAAGTCCGGGGGGTCGGGCGGGCCGAAAGGGACAAGCGGGTGACGGCCCTGCTGGAGCTGGTCGACCTCCCGGGCGCCGGGGACAGCCCGGTGAGCGCTCTCTCCGGCGGGCAGAAACAGCGGGTCGCCATCGCACGGGCGCTGGCCGTGGCCCCGGCCGTCCTTCTCCTGGACGAACCGCTCTCGGCCCTGGACCTGAAGCTGCGCAAGCATATGCGCCTGGCCCTGCGGGAGATTCAGCGGCGGACCGCCGTAACCTTCGTCTATATCACCCACGATCAGGGCGAGGCCTTCACCATGTCGGACCGCGTGGGGGTGATGTCGGTGGGGCGGCTGGAGCAGGTGGACACGCCGGAAAAGATCTACAACGCCCCCCGCAGCGCCTTCGTGGCGTCGTTTGTCGGGGAAGCCAACCGGCTTTGCGGCACCGTCGCAGGGGTTGAAAACGGCGCAGCCGTGATCGACACCCCTTCGGGCCGGATCATCGGGCAAAACCCCGCCGGCCTTGGCCACGGGGCGAAGAGCACCGTTTTCGTGCGCCCCGAGACCATTTTCGTCGCGGGCCAGGCGCCCGGCGCCACCAACACCCTCGAGTGCACCGTCGTCGGCCGCAGCTTCGAAGGCGCGTATACCGCCATTCGCCTGAAAACCCGCGGCGGCGAAACCCTGATCATGCGCTGCAACAACGACGGCCAGGGGTGGGCCGCGACCGCCGGCGGAAATATCCACATCGGCTTCAAACCGGAAAACGCCCTGCTCTTCCCGGCCGGAGAGTGCGCCGATGGTTAGGCTCTGGCGTGAGGGGCTGCGGGCCTTCGGGGCCATCGGGTGGGCCTATGTGGTCGTCGCGCTGGCGGTGTGGCTGCTCTTCATGATTCTCGTCCCGCAGCTGATCATGATCGACTTTTCCCTCCGGCCGCTGCTGCCTTTGCGTGAGCTCGGGGGGCCCAAAGACGTCTGGACCCTGAAAAACTACGGTCATCTTTTGGCCAACGGGCTGCACCGCACCATTTTCCTCAAAACCATCTGGTCGAGCATCGTCGTCACCCTCGCCGCTCTGGTGATCTGCTACCCCATATCGTTTTATCTGGCCAAGGTCGCCCGGGGCACCCCGCGCCGGTGGCTGATGATCGGGCTGATCATCCCCTACTGGATCAACGAGCTGCTGCGCCTGTTCGCCTGGCAGCTGATTTTGGCCGACCGGGGGCTCTTCAACCACCTGCTGCTGCAGCTCGGAGTGATCGCCGCGCCGGTCAACTTCCGCGCCGCAAACGGCGCCGTGATCCTCGGAATGGCCTATGCCTACGTGCTTTTCATGATCTTTCCGCTCTACAACGCCATGGAGAGCCTCGATCGCCACCAGCTGGAGGCGGCCCGGGACCTGGGAGCGTCCCGGGCGAGAATCCACCGGGACATCGTCATCCCGCATGCCAAGCCCGGCATTGCCGTCGGGTGCATCATGACCTTCATGCTGGCGGCCGGCTCCATCGCCGCCCCGCAGCTCCTGGGCAGCCCGAGCAGTTTCTGGTTCACCGAAATCATCTATACCAATTTCGAAACCGCCAACTGGAACCAGGGTGCGGCCTATGCCACCGTGCTGGCCGGTCTCTGTCTGGCATTCGTCTTCCTGATGCTGAAGGTGTTTCGGCTCAGGCTGAAAGAGCTCGCCCGATGATCTCCAGCCGCACGGTCCGTCGCTTCACCAGCGCCGCCTACATCACCCTTTTCTTCACCTACCTTTTCCTTCCGCTGCTGTTCATGGGCATCGTGGCCTTCAACCGCAGCAGCATCCCCCAGGTCACCCCCTGGGAAGGATTCACCCTGAAATGGTTTCGGGACCTTTATGCCGACGACCAGTTGTGGCAGGCGCTGCAAAACAGCTTTATCGTCGGCGGCGCCGTGGTCGCCATCGCGGTCCCCATCGGGCTGGCGGGCGCGCTGTTTCTGACCCGCCTGCATTTCCGGGCCCGGGACGCCTGCTACGCCCTCCTGGTCTCCCCCATCCTGACACCGGGCATCATTCTGGGCATCTCGACGTTTCTTTTCTGGGACCGGTGGTTCCACGTCAGCGGCGGCCTCTGGACGGCCGTCATGGGGCAGGCCACTTTTATCAGCGCCTACTGCATGCTGCTGATCATGGCCCGCTTGCAACGGTTTGACCGCACCCAGGAGGAGGCGGCCTTTGACCTGGGGGCAACCCATCTGCAGGTCTTTGTGAAAATCACCCTGCCCTTCCTCAGGCCGGCCTTGTTATCCTCTGCGGTTCTGGCTTTCATGCAGTCCTTCGAGAACTACAACACCACGCTTTTTGCGATCGGCTTCGAGCAGACCTTGCCCATCTACATCGGTACCAAGCTGCGGGTCTTCATCAGCCCGGCCATGAATGCCCTGGCCGTGATATTTATCACCCTGACCGTTGCCGGAGCGGTGCTCTACGAGTACTGCCGGGTCCGGGAAGGTCGCCTGAAACCCATGCGGAGCAAAAAAACAAATGCCCCACGTCATGCTGATCATCGTCGACGGCTGCCGTCCGGACGCCCTGCAGCGCGGCGCCACGCCTAACATCGACGCCCTGGCGGCCGCCGGCGCCGCTTCCATGCGCGCTGAAACCGTCGTGCCGTCGCTCACCCTGCCGGCCCATTACTCACTTTTCACCTCTCAGAAGCCCATCGGACACAATGTGCTGACCAATACCGGCCGGCCCGATCCGTCGCCCGCGACCGCCGGCCTTTTCGAGGTGGCCAAGTACAACGGCCTGTTCACCGCGGCGGTCTACAGCTGGGAGCACCTGAGAAACCTCGCGCCTCCCGAGGCCCTGGATTTCGTTTATTACCTCAACACCCTGCAGCGCGCCGATGGCGACCGCCACATCGCCCGGGCCGCGGCGGACTGTCTGGTCAGCTTCAAGCCGGCGCTTCTCTTTGTCTACCTGGAGGGCGTCGACCAGGCCGGTCACGCGGCCGGCTGGATGTCGCCGGCCTATTTCGAAGCCCTGGCGGCAGCCGACCGGGCCGTCGGCACCCTGAAAGCCGCGCTGGCCGGGGCCGGCATGACCGGCGCAACCCACATCATCCTGCACAGCGACCACGGCGGGTCCGGAAATCACCACCAGGAGGCGACCCCCGAGAACCTGACCATCCCGTGGATCGCCTGGGGGCCCGATGTGCGTCCCGGGCACCGCATCGCCGCGCCGGTCAGCATCCTGGATACGGCCCCCACCATCGCCCATCTGCTGGGAATCCAGCCGCATTACAGCTGGGTCGGGCGACCGCTGTCCGAAATCGTGACCCCTCGAAGTTGCAGGGCCGGCAGCGAGGCCCCGCAGCCGCGGGTGACGGGTGACCCCCGGGCCGCCTGAAGCACCGCTCGATTCCAGGCCGCTACAAGGTCCCGATCGCAAACGAGGCCCCGTAAAATTTGTGTCGCCTGCCCGGCCACACCCCCCCGGCCTCACCATCGCCCCAAACCAAAAACCAACCCAAACCTAATTTTGTTTTCATCTTTTTGCGGGACAAAATGTTTTAAACACCTTCCCCGGCGAAACGTTTGGCGCCGGCAAATTTCTTACAGCCAAGCGCGAAACGGGCTTGGCGGCGAGGTAGCGACATGACCACCCCGACGGGAAGAAAATTCAGCCGGCGGACCTACCGGGCGCCGGTTTTATACGCCGGCGCGGATGCCAGGGGCTATCGCCGCGGCGTCATGCTCAACAGCTGTCCGGACGGAATGTATTTTGAGTCGGACGCTCCCCTGACCCCCCAATCGGATCTGTCCATAAAAGTCTTGCGCCATCAACCCGGCGGGGTTGAAACCGGCCCCGATGAGGGTCTCAGGGCCAGGGTGAAATGGTGCGCTCAGGTGGCGAACGATGAAGCGGCGCGTTATGGGATTGGTGTGCAATTCACCGCGAGGAAGGGCTTCGCTTGCGGGCCGTCTCTTCCCGCTGCCGGCCGGGCCTGCGATTTTTGTGAACAAAGAGAGGCCGGGGAAGTGTTTCGGCATATCGACAGCGGGCTGCTGTTATGCCCGGATTGCCGCCACCACCTGGCGTCGCTTCCGGAATGCGTTCAAGCGGCGCTGGTGGGGTTTTTGCTGGGCAACGCGGTGTAGCGGCAGCTCCCGCGGCCGACCTCGGGACGGCGGCATTTTTCGAGAAACCCCCCTTGTCCCGGTGAACATCCGGCCAACTCGGCCACGAGGCCCCCTGAAAAGTTCTGCCCGAAAGGAGTGCGCAATGAATGCGGCATTGATGGCAAGGGTTTTCTTCGATCTTCAAAAGAAGTCCCTGGAAAACTTCTTCGACGCCTGGGCCATTTCCCAGGGCCTGGCAACCAAAGCGGTCCGAATCTGGGGCCGCCAGATGGGCATCGGTGAAACGGGCCGCGGATATGACGATCGCCGGCAAAGGATAATCCTTCAGGAACAGGATGTTTCCCGAAAGCACGCCGGCGACGACACGCAAGGGGCGATACGCACCTCAGAGATTCCGACGGCCATCCAGCCGGCCAGCGGCATGCCGCCCAGCGACGGCCCCCGATGGACCCCCTCCCGGGTGGTGGATGGCGGTCGTTTCGGGCCGTGCGCATTCCCCCCGCAGTGACGGTGTTGGGCCTCAAAGGCCCCGATCGGACGCATGCAGATAGCGGCGAATGAAATTCTTGACGGCCACGCGCCCCTGCTGGACGCCGAAGTGGCCCTCGCAGAGGATGTCGGCCTCCAAGGTCAACAGGTACCGGAGCGAATCGCGGTAGCGGGCGGCATCCGAGAGCAGCGAGGGGTGCAGGGGGCCGTGGACGTCCTGGGCGAAGAGCAGGGTCCGCCCGTGGCGGCGGGTGGTGAAGACCAGCGAGCCGGGGGAGTGGCCGGGGCAGTGGTGGGCGGTCAGCCTGCCGTCGCCCACGGCGATGGTCTCACGACTGGCCGTGATCCGGTGATCGACGCTCAACGGCCGCATGCGGGCGCCGTACCAGGCGGCGGCGGTGACGCGGTCGTCGCCGGCCTCCAGAAAGACGGCGTCTTGGGCGTGGGCGATGATGCGGCAGCCGTAGTGGTCGCGAAGGGCCGCGGCACCCCCGCTGTGGTCGAAGTGGCAGTGGGTCAGCAGCAAATGGGTAACGGCCGTAGCGGGCGGCAGGCAGGCGGACACGTTTTCCACCAGCCGCTGATGGCCCGGCCCGCAGCCGGCGTCGACCAGGGCCGCCTGAGGGCCGAAGCGGACCAGGTAGACGGCCGCATCGCCCGGCGCCGTCAGGCCCTCGCCGCCCACCTGCCAGAGGTCTTCGACGATTTTCACGGTGTCACCTCGGCTTTTGTGAATTCGTTGCCGCCGTTTGCGGCCACCCCAACCACCCCAAGCCCGGGGCCCGCGACGGCCTAAGGCGGGCCGGGGGGGGCGGCCGTAAGATCCAATACGA